>CAJAYZ010000440.1 GCA_903949225.1 uncultured Planctomycetaceae bacterium | reverse complement strand
GTACCGCACAAGCCGACTGGCGACGAGCGTCACCAACTCCGAAGAGCGCGTGTGGCGAGACTATGCAGGACTCTCCGACTATCCACACTACGATGCCTACCGAGTCGTCGCCCCGGCGGCCGATTCTTGGCGAGCCTATGATCGCTGGGATGGGAAACAGATCAGTTGGGGGGCACCGCTGGAAACGATCGGCGACATGTGTCGGTCCCTCCGAGAGCTCAGTCGGCCGATGCCAGTTGCCCATTGGTCTCAGGGGCCACATGACGGCTGGGGGGGTGGGTTCGGCTGGAACACCCGCAAGCGCCGATCGCCGACGCCGGACGAGCTGCGTGCCCAAGCGATGCATGCCTTGTCGACCCGGATCACGTCGTTGTATTGGTTCAATCTGAGCCTGAAGTCACTCCTCGCCTTTCCGGACACGTGGGAGCCAATCTCACGAATCGGCCGTGAAATCCACATGCTCTCGCCGTTCTATCTTTCCGGCGATGCCTTTGGTTTTGAAAGGGTTGTGGACGCCGACGGGAAGCCAGACTGGGACTGTGCGTCGATTGTCAGTGAAGAATGTGCCGTGCTGTTTGCCAACGACTTGGCGTATGTGCCAGATCCTGAAGACAACACGTTTCACTTCGGCGAGCCCCGTGATTTCTCGCACGCGTATCGGTTGCCCCATTGGCTCCGTCAGCCAACGGACGTGTTTCGCGTCGATGCCGACGGCGTCCATGACGTGCAGTGGTCGGGCGAGGCAGGCGGAGTTCGCATTCACCATCGCTGCTCGCGGGATGCCGTGTTTGTGGCCACGAAGCTCGCGGGCTTGCGTGCATCAATTGAGGATCGACGCCAAGCGGCGATGCGCGTGGAAAATCTCCATCAGGTGGAGATCGAAGAGCTGAAGGCCGCGCTCGAGGAGCGGAGAAACGAGTGACGTTTCGCTGGCCTGGTACGCCCGAGGGCCCTCCGCAGTACAGCCGAGCCCTGCGTTACTCGGTGGCGAGCGTGAGCTCGTAGATCCTGACGAGGTAGGCGTCGTCGATTCCAGGGATCGCCGTCGTGGAGAGTCGTGCCGAACGGCCATCAGCAGTCGGTTCGTAGATGAACGGCCTTTCCGTGAAAGGATCGGGGGCAACTTGGGCCGGTAGATCGGCGAGCGCCGCCGGAAAACGTCCCCCATTCCGCGCCGCCGCGTCGCGGAGGGCCTCAACCACTTCAAGCATCGTTACGCGACGGCCGAAGCCAGCGGCGGCGAGATACATCCGCAGGAATGAAGGCCAGGGACTGGTTTCCCGCGGCGAGACGGCATTGGCGTCCTGTTCCATGGCGATAAGCGTTTTGATGGCGTCTGGTGGCGCAAGTTGGCAGGCAGCCTCGGCGCGACGATGGGCCCTGTCGCTCTTGGCGAGGAGGTAGCTCATGGCGAGCTCGTCGTCAGAAAACAGGCCATCCGGTGTGGCGAAGGCGCCGCGGGCGACGGCGGCACGTGCCTCGGCCCCAAGCACAAGGCGACGCGCCTTGAGATTGCTAACGATCCACCCTTCCTTTCCCGGTGGATCAGCTTCCTGCTGTAAGTAGCCATCCATGACAGCTGCCCATCCGGCGGCGTCGCCGCTGGCGGGAGTGCTGACCCGCTGCGAGAGGAGCGAGCGTTCGCTCATTCTCTTCTCCCATTGAACGGCTGCTTGCGTGTCGCCGATCGTATCGGGAAGAAGAGCCAGGGGGATGCGGAGATTCGGACAGCCGGGGTGCGAGATGAGTTCCTCGACCCGATCGAGGGCGGCGTACGCCGTGGCTGTGGCCACGAGGTGGCAGGTGAGGATCGGCGTGCGGGCCACATGGCGCGAGCAGGCGAGCATGGTGAGGATTCCCTCTCGCGCGGCGTCGAGATCCCCCGAGACGATCCGCTGATGGATCCAGACCGGCATTCCGCGGCCGATGAAATCGCGGAGCCCCTGGACGTCCGGCAGGAGCATCGATTCGAGGGGCTCAATGTCAAAGGGATAAGTCCAGTCGGCGTCTTTCATGTATGCCGCCCGGCGCATCTGCGAGGCAAAACGATCGAATGGAAAGTCAGCCAGACGCGGATCGTCCGGGGGGAGCGGAGGCCGTTGGCGGAGTTTCGGGAACTCATTTGCCATGAAGGCGGTCTCCTCCCACGTCATCCGCAGGAGGACGACGGCGGCGTTCCCCGGCTTCAGGTCGGGCGCCTCGGGGAGGAGGGGCCGCACCGGCCCGTTGTCTTCGATGGCCTGCGGATGGAGCGTGAGCTTGATCGTCGTCGGCTCGTCTGCGCAAACCACGGCGGCGATCGAGCCAAAAAGGATGCCGCCGAGAAGGAGAAGTGTGAAGAGACTCTTTGGGAGTGTCATGGCGAAACCATCTCGATCTTGTAGGTGCGGCGTTGCTGGGCATCGTTCGGGACGCCGGGGATGTCGGGCATCGAGAGCGTGGCGGTCGAAGGCGATTCGCCACGGACATAGATGAAGGGAAGGCCGGAGACAGGATCGGGCCGGGCGGCGTATTCGAGGTTGTCGATGGCCACCGTGCCAACGGCGTGAGCCTGCATGGCGGTGATCATGAACGGCGCATTGCCCATGTGCCGGGCGCAGGCCAACTGCGTAAGGATTCCTTCGGTCGCGGCGCTCAGATCGCGTTCGCCGAGCTTCTGCTTGATCCAGATCGTCAGGGGCCGATCGAGAAGCCCTCTGACCATCTGCATGTCGCCGAGGTAGACGTTCGCGCCGTCTTCGCGCACGGGGTGGTTCCAATCGGCATCCCGGATCAGACCGGCCCGAATCATGTCGGGAATGATTCCGGCCACCTCCGTGGCAGCGATCCGTGGGTCGCCAACGGGCAGGCGCGCATCGTCGTAGATCGTGTCCCAAGCGCTCCAGAGTCCTTGCCGCTCAGCCATGAGCCCGTTGAGCACCACTGCCGCGTTGCCCGGCTTGAGGTCGGGATCGGCGGGAAGGAGCCGGAGTGGCGCGGCGAAGGGGTCGATCCGGGCCGGATGGAGCGAAAGGGCGATTTCGACCGGATCGTCGGCCATCGCCTCGCACGAAAAGGCGAGGAACAACAACGCCCCGGCGATAAGTGATGCCGCGAGGCTGTGTCGACGGTGCGATCCGAATGGGCTGTTCATGAAATTGCACCAGTTCTTCAGAGATTATCGAGTCGAGACCTCAGCGAGGGGTCGGCGGTGTCCTGGGAGCCGGCGTCGCCGGCAAGCGGAGCCATGGATGGCGCAGCGCAGGCGGCGCCGAGTGAGCGGAGGCCACGGAGGGCCGCAGCGAACGTCCGGCGATAGGGCACTGCCGACCCCGAGCGGCCGCCACGACGTCCCGGACAGCCAAGGCGTAAACCGTCACACCGCAAAACAATCCCGCTCCGGCCGGCTCTTGAGGCCGTTCGCTTCGTGGTCGAGC
>CAJAYZ010000439.1 GCA_903949225.1 uncultured Planctomycetaceae bacterium | reverse complement strand
CGGGCGAGGACTTCGTCGCCGGGACTCCGCTCGTTCATTCGTGTGGACACACGCCGCCGAGGGATGGGATTACCTTGACGCCCTTGTCGACGGCTTGGTCAAAGACACGGTTCCCGGTCACCAGTATCTGACGCGGTATCCGGACGAAGACGCCATCGTTGTGGTCTCCAAGGGCGAGTATTCGGACGACGTGCTGCGCAACGGCTAACGGTACCGGGGTACTCGTACCTTAGGACGGCGAGCGGCTCTTCCGATGGAGGTGTGACCAACCTTGGAATCGCTGGTCACTCTGGCCGCCGACGCTATTCCATCACACCCTCAAAAAGATCTTCCTCTGGTGCATCCAGGCGAGGAACAGCCAGAGCACGAGGAGGATCGCGGCGCCCTTGAGCAGCGGCTCGAAGCCGGCGCCGAGACTTTGAAATGTGCCGGCGCCGAGGTGGGTGACGAGGGCCCGCTCGATGAAGCCCTCCCAGAGATGGGCGATGAGGTACGCGGCGATTGAGTTGGTGCCGATGACCGCAAGCGGCCACGCCCAGCGCTTCCAGCCCTGGACGTCAACACCCCAGTGGAAGGCGGCCAAGAACCAAAGACACCATCCGCCGCTCACGAGCACCCAGGCCGGGGTCCAGATCCGCTTCACGCTCGGGCAGAGGCCGCTGGAGTCAAGGACGAGCCCGGCGCCCAGCGCTGCGGCACCGGCGAGGAGATACCGACGCACCGGGGCCCCCTCCTCGAGCCAGCGGCCGGCAATCAGGCCGAGAATCGCGGTGGCGAGCGTGGGGATGAAGGAGAGCGTGAGGTAGCCGCCCCGGTTCTCCACGAACGGCTCGGGGCGGGGAAAGAGATTGAGAAACCAGCGGTCGAAATCGCTGCCGAGGTTGGCGTTCTTCGCCCACGGCTCGGCAACGGGATAGAACGCCCACGCGCCCCACACGCCGAGAAGAATCGCCGCCAGGGCCCACCAGGCGACCTTCGGGGGACGCAGGCCAAGGAGAAACAGAAACGGATAGCCAAGGCCGATCTGGGTGAGGGTGTCTTCGAAGGTGAAGTTGGTCATCGGCTTGGCCGTTGAGCGCAGGAAGATCCCGAGCGCGACCAGTAAAAAGGCCCGCCACAGGGCATGGGCCGTCATCGTGCCGGTCGATTGGCCACGGGCCCGCCGGGCAGCGAGCGAGAAGGGGAGCGCCGCGCCGACGAGGAACGTGAACGACGGCTGAATGAGGTCGTGGAGCGTGCAGCCGCGCCAGGCGATATGATGCTGGTGCCAGGCGAGAAACGAGAGCAGCGGCGATTCGGGATAAGCCTTGGCCACCTCGCCGAGGTGGAGCACCTCGGCCATCATCAGGAGCATGACGAAGCCCCGGTAGATGTCGAGCGATTCGACCCGCGCGGGTTTCGCGATGGCGACCGAGGTCGAGGATGTCACGCGATCCTCGCCCGAGGGGGAAGCTGTCTTCATGTCAGCTTCCCCCCTGCCCTGCCGCGGCGAGGCTTTCCCGGCCCCACAGGGCCGCGAGCTTCACAAGCACCTCGACCGCCGCTTCCATCTCCTCGAGGCAGGTCCATTCGAGGGGCGAATGGGGATTGTGCTCGCCGGTGGAGAGGTTCGGCGTGGGGAGGCCAAGGAGGGTGAGGAGCGAGCCGTCGGTGCCGCCGCGGATCGGCGTCTGCTTCGGCTCGATCCCCGTCTGCCGCAGCGCCTCCAGCGCCAGATTCAACGCCCGCGGCTCGCGGGCGATTCCCTCCCGCATGTTGCGGTATTGCTGGGTGATCGTGACGTCGATCCGGGCCTTTGGATGCGCTTGCCGCAGTGGCGCGGCGATCGATTCGAGGAGCGCCGCATGGGCCTTGAGGCCACTCTCCTCGAAGTCGCGGAGGATCAGCCGGACCTCGGCGGAGGCGACGCCGCCGGTGATTGAATACGGATGGACAAATCCGTCCCGGCCGTCGGTTGTCTCGGGGGAAAGGCTCTCCTTCGGGAGCTCGTCGAGGAACGAGCCGAGGATCTTGATGGCATTGACGATCACTCCCTTCCCGACGCTCGGGTGGGTGTTGATCCCGGTGACGGTGACGACGGCGAGATCGGCGGAAAACGTCTCGGCGTTGACCTCCCCCGTGCCGAAGCCGTCGAGGGTGTAGCCGACCTTGGCGCCGATACTCGCGATGTCGAGATGCTGCGTGCCGCGGCCGATCTCCTCGTCGCAGGTGAAGACGAGGCGGATCGGGCCGTGCGGCACCTCGCGGCGTTCGACGAGCCGGGCGGCGGTCGCCATGATCACCGCCACCCCCGCCTTGTCGTCGGCGCCGAGGAGCGTCGTGCCGTCGGAAGTGATGATCGTGGAGCCCACAAGGGATTTCAGCTCGGGGTTATCGGCCACGCGGATGACGCGTGACGTGTTGCCAGGGAGCGTGATGTCGCCGCCGGCATAGTGAGCATGGACAACCGGCTGAACGTTCGTGCCGGAGGTTTCCGGGGAGGTGTCGACATGGGCCACCCAGGCGATCGTCGGGGCGGCGTGGGGCACCGTCGCCGGCACGGTTGCCATGACGACGCCATGCTCCGAGAGGGAGACGTCGGCGAGGCCGAGGGCCCGGCACTCCGCCGCGAGGAGCCGGCAGAGATCGAGCTGCTTGGCCGTGCTCGGGCTCGACTGCGAATGCTCGTCGGCCTGGGTGTCGATGCGGACGTAGGCGAGGAACCGGTCGAGGAGCGTGGGCACGGGAAAACTCCGGGAAGGCGGGCCGGCACGGCAGCCGAGCGGAGAACGTAAGACGAGGCCGTCAGCGCTCCCTGCCGGAGAGGCTTTCGTCGCATGGTACCCCAGCGGTCGGTGGAAATGTCACGGTGATCCTCCCGGCCGCCCGACGGCCGGCGAAAAAGATTCACGCGAGAAAAGCCAGGGTGACACTGGGGCCACTACCGCGGCATCAAGCGGCGGGCATGAGCAGGCTGTGGATAAAGTTCCGGCCCGACCGCACGAGGCGGTCGCGAGTGCGTAGCACTGGAGAAAACCGGAGGTTTTCCTAGTGGACTGATTCTCCCGGCTGCCCCGCAGCCGGTCCGGTCATGGATGACTTTTTCCACGGGCAGTGAGATCCACTGCCTGCGATGTCTTGCGTCTCGTCCTCATGCCGAGCACGAGGGCGACCGCGGCCGCGGCCGCGAGTGCCCCGCCACTCGGCTCCGGCACCACCGCGATGCCGAT
>CAJAYZ010000438.1 GCA_903949225.1 uncultured Planctomycetaceae bacterium | reverse complement strand
CTCCTCGACGAGGGGGAGAAGGTCGCCGTCCTCGAATATCTCAAGACGCTCTGACCTTCCTTTTCCAGCTTCCCGCACGCCCGGCTGGACGCTCCGCGGCGGCTGAGATTTCTGCTACCGTAGCGGGGCCTTGGCCGTTCCCCTTTGGCTGTCCGCGGCAGCGTCAACACGCTGCCATTCACGCTGTCATTCACTCAGTCCGCCCCGTCGGAGCCCACCATGACTCAACTCGAACAGGCCCGTGCCGGCACGATCACCCCCGAGATGGCCTTCGTTGCCAAGCGTGAAGACCTTCCCGAGGAGACGATTCGGGCCGAGGTAGCCCGCGGGCGGATGGTGATCCCAGCCAACGTCGTCCATCTGACGAAGAAGCTCGAGCCGATGGCGATCGGCATTGCCGCCTGCACGAAGATCAACGCCAACATCGGCAATTCGGCCGTCACCAGCGACGAGGCCACCGAGCTCGAGAAGCTCCATCTCGCCGTCCACTACGGCTCCGACACCGTCATGGACCTGTCGACGGGCAAGGACATCGACGGCATCCGTCAGGCGATCATCAACGCCTCGCCGGTGCCGATCGGCACCGTGCCGATCTACCAGATGCTCGAGGAGCTCGGCGGCGACATCGAGGACATGCGCGCTCATCACTTCATCGATATGTGTGAGAAGCAGGCCCAGCAGGGGGTCGACTACATGACCGTCCACGCCGGGCTGCTCCAGGAGCACCTCGGCCTCACCGCCAAGCGGATCACAGGAATTGTCAGTCGCGGTGGCTCACTCATCGCCCGCTGGATGATGGCCCACCGCCAGCAGAATCCCCTCTACACCCACTTTGAGGATCTGTGCGACGTCTTCCGCCAGTACGACGTCACCTGGAGCCTCGGCGACGGGCTCCGGCCGGGATCGATCGCCGATGCCAGTGATGAAGCGCAGTTTGCCGAGCTCCACGTCCTCGGCGAGCTGACACGGCGGGCCTGGGCCAAGGGTTGCCAGGTGATGGTCGAGGGGCCGGGCCATGTGCCGATGGATCAGATCGACATGAACATCAAGCGGCAGATGGAGGAGTGCGACGAGGCGCCGTTTTACGTTCTCGGGCCGCTGGTCACCGACATCGCCCCCGGCTACGACCACATCACCAGCGCCATCGGCGCCGCGATCGCCGGCTGGAGTGGCGCGGCGATGCTCTGCTATGTGACGCCCAAGGAGCACCTCGGCCTCCCCGACGCGGAAGACGTCAAGCAGGGGGTGATCGCTTACAAGATCGCCGCCCATGCCGCCGATCTCGCCCGCCACCGCAAGAATGCCCGGCAGCGCGACGACGCCCTCTCCCGGGCCCGCTTCGCCTTCGATTGGAACGAGCAATTCCGCCTCTCGCTCGATCCGGAAACGGCTCGTCGCTACCACGATCAGACGCTCCCCCAGGACACCTTCAAAAGCGCGCACTTCTGCAGCATGTGCGGCCCGAAGTACTGCTCGATGAAGATCACGCAGGAGATCCGGGCGATGGCCGCCGAGCAGGAAGCGTGCTGCGACGATGGCCACGCCGAGCACGGCAGCAACGGGGCGGCCTCGGAGCCGATCGCGATCGAGCTGAAGTAGGCATCGTTTTGTTGCACACAAAACGACCGTGCCTATGTCTCCTTGAGGGTGGGGGAGGAAGAACTTTCTTCCCCTCATTCCCTCTTCTCCGGTGACGCATGGCCGCCGCTCCCAACATTGATCCCACCGAGGCGTTCCACGCCCGGGCCGCAGGGCTTGAGGCGGCCGGGCTGCCGGTGGCGTGGGCCG
>CAJAYZ010000437.1 GCA_903949225.1 uncultured Planctomycetaceae bacterium | reverse complement strand
GCTGTCGTTGTCGATCTCACCCTCTCGAAGACAGACGTCACGACGCTCGCCGCCGGCAAGATCAAGCTCGGCGTCGACGCCCTCGGGCTCTCCCTCCGCGGTCAAGGCGCTCTCGACCTCGCCACCGACTTCACGCTCCATGTCGGTCTCGGCTACAGCCGCGTCGATGGCTTCTTCCTCGAAGGCGTGGCGGGGAACGAACTGAGCGTGGGCGTCGGCCTCGGCTTCGGCGCGACCGCCGACGGGGCCCCCTCAGGGCTCGAACTCGGCCTCGGCTCCCTCTACTTCCGCCTCACCGACAACACCAACGGCCGGATCGACTGGGATGGCGCCGCGCCTGACCCGGTCAAGGCGGCCGCGATCGCCAACCGTGAGCTCGATGCCCATCTCGGCCTCGACATCGGGGCTGGCCGGTTCGGCCTGGCCAGGCTCCCCGATCTCGTCGGCACCGCGACGGTGGCGGCTGACATCCGCGGCAATCTCGATGTGAAGATCGAGGCCGATATGTTCGGTGTGAGCACGGTCTCCGCGGGACTCGGGCTCGGGTTCTCGGAGGCCGACGGCAGCCCGATCCACATCGCCGATCTCGATCCGAAGGCGATCGATTTCGGCTCGAAGTTCCACTTCGACGGCATCCGAGACATCTCGCTCGGTATGGAGGGCCTCGTTGGCGACGACAGCTTCCTCTCCCGGCTGTTCGACAAGTTCAACGCCATCACCGAGCCACTCGCCCCGATCATCGGGATCCTCGAAGAGGAGGTGCCGGTCATCTCCGACCTGTCGAGGAAAGTCGGCCGCGGCCCCGTCACCTACCTCAAGGCCATCGAAGAATCCGGCACACTCGGCCCCCAGGGCCAAAAGTTCCTCGATCTGCTCGAGAAGGTCGCCTCGGTCCGGAGCATCCTCGGCGGGATCCAAAACGGCGTGACGATCAACTTCGGGGATCTCCAGGCCTTCTCGACGGCGACTCTCCTCGGCTCGACGCCGATCGGCAACGAGGCCTTCGGGCTCCAGTCAGCGGGCGCGATCCCCGATCTCGGCCTCGGCGGGCTCGAGGACTCTTTCGGGATCACCTTTCCGCTCCTCACCGACCCGGCGACGCAGGTCTTCCGGCTTCTCTTCGGCCGGCCGGTCGACCTCATCCGCTGGGATGTCCCCGGCCTCGAGGCCCACTTCAGCGAGGACGACTACTACCAGATCTGGGGGCCGTTTGTCGGTCATCTCTTCGGCGGCGTCGATATCGGCGCGAACCTCGATCTGATCTTCGACACCCGTGGCATCCGCGCGGCGTTCGGGGGGAGCAGCGTCGCCCCCTTGAAGATCTTCGACGGCCTCTGCTTCGACGACCATCTCTCCGCCGGCGTCGATGCCCCCGAAGCCTGGTTCCGGGCCACCGTCGGCGCGGGCCTCGGCGTGGGGATCGCGGACTTCGCCGTCGCCGGGATCGACGGTGGCCTGTTCGGCTCGCTCGAGGCGAACTTCAAAGACAACAACGGCGACGGCAAGGTCTACCTCGATGAGTTCGTCTCCAACTTCCTCCGCAGTCCGGAGTGCGTCTTCGACTTCGCCGGTGCGCTCAAGGCCTCGCTCGATGCCTATCTCAAGGTCGGGTTCGACGGGCCGTGGGGCTGGGTGTCGCTGTACCACAAGACTTACAACCTCGGGTCGGCGACGATCGCCGACTTCGACGCGATCACCTGTCCGCCGGCCGACCCGGTCCTCGCCGAGATCGTCACCGCCACCGACACCGGCCGCATCGATGGGAGCACGCTGTCCTTCGGCTCGCAGGCGAAGGTCCTCGTCCTCAACTCGGGCCCCCGCGCCGACCGCGTCGTGCCGGGGGCGACGACCGATGGCGACGAGGAGTTCATCCTTCTGCCTGCCGCGGGGGGAGGCATGACCGTCCGCGCCTGGGGGCACGAGACGACGTTCTCCGCAGCGCAGATGGGCTCGATCAGGTATGTGTATTTCGACGCCGGGGTTGGCAACGACGTCATCGAGGTGAGCGACGGCCTCGATATCGCCCTGTGGGGCTTCGGTGGCCCCGGCAACGACCGGATCACCGGCGGCCTCCGCGCGAACCGGCTGTGGGGGGATGCCGGCACGGTGGACGGGAACGCGGGCAACGACCAACTCCGCGGCCGGCGCGGCGACGACCAGTTCTTCGGCGGTGGCGGCGACGATTTCCTCTGGGGCTATGGCGGCGCCGACACGCTCAATGGCGGCGACGGCGCTGACGTCCTCTACGGCGAGGACGAAGCCGGCGACCTAGTCGACTTCAAGAAAACCCATCTGTCTTACGGAGCCGGCGCGGCAGGCAACGACACGATCGTAGGAGGCACCGGCGCCGACACGATCTCTGGCGGCGATGGCAAGGACACGATCCGCGCCGGCGAAGGGGACGACGACGTCTCCGGCGGCCGCGGCGCCGACACGATCTACGGCGATGCCGGCAACGACGCGATCAGCGGCGACGACGGCAACGACACGATCCATGGTGACGGGGGCAACGATCTCGATCCGGCCGTGGCTGGCGACGATCGGATCGAGGGGGGCAACGGCGTCAACGTTCTCCACGGAGGACCGGGAGACGACACGATCTGGGTGAACTCCGAGGCGCTCGGAGTGTTTGCCCCAACCGTCGCCGGCGCGATCACCGCCGCCGGGGTGCCGGCCGCCACCGGCCTCTACGGCAGCTGGGCCAGCGGCGACGACGGCCGCGATACGCTTTACGGCAGCCAGGGCGCCGACTTCCTCGCCGGCGGCTTCGAGAGCGACGTCATCCGCAGCGGGACCGGTGCCGATCTTCTTCTCGGCGGACCGTCGAGCGACTGGCTCGCGGCCGGCGGCGGCAACGCTTCGATCTTCGGCGGGCATGGCAACGACGTCATCGACGGTGGTGCCGGCAACAACTGGATCGAAGGGGGCCCGGGCGACGACGACATCTACGGCCGCGAAGGGGCCGACACGGTCTACGGCGGCACGACCTCCCTCGGCTACGCGTGGCTGCTCGCCGACGAGGCCTCCGGGAGGCTGATCGAGGACGTTCTCCACGGCGGCTTCACCTCCCGGCTCCGCACCGGGCAGGGCAACGCCCCGTGCGCGCCAGAGGTCTTCTATCACCCCGAGGTGTTCCCAGAGTCGCCCTACGCGATCACGGTTTCGATCTTCGAGGATCTCGACGGCGACGGATCCCGGGATCCTGGGGAGCCCGATGCCAAGTCGGGCGGGACATGGGGAATCGTCGTCGCCTCTCGCAGCGACGCCACGATCCCGGCGCTCACCCTCGACAGCCCTGGCGGCACCGTCGCCCTCCCGGCGCGGGACGGCCTACCGGCGGGAAGCTGGCTCGTCTCGGTCCGCCGCCTCCCGAGCGATGACTGGACGCCCTCGCCCGGCACCGTCACGAGTGTCCTTCTCCCCCTCGATGCGGAGCATCCTTCGGCCCATGTCGACTTCGCCTTCTACCGCCCCGGCACGATCTCGGGATTCGTTCGCGACGTCACGGCGCAGCCTTCACCGGCGGCGGGCATCCCCGTCTATCTCGATCTCGACGGCGACGGCAGCCATGACGCGGTGGGGGATCCTGACCTCGACGAGCCGGTTGCATTCACCGACGCCACGGGGCGGTATGCGTTCAGCGACCTTCTGCCCGGGGCCTACACGGTGCGGATCGCAGCCCTCCCCTTCTGCGGACACGTGGCACCGCAGCAGCGGGATGTGATGCTCACCAGCGGCGGGTCGCGGGAGTCGTACGACTTCACGATCGCGACGAATACCTTCCCCGTCGTCAAGCAGGTGCTCCTCGGCGAGGGGGCGGCGGCACCGATCCGCTGGTCACCGGTACCCGACGGCGCCGCCCAGACAAACGCGATCGCCCCGGCCGTCTCCTTCACGCGGATCGCCTTCGAAGTCTGCTCCGGCATCGGGCTCGGGAAGCTCGCTGCCGGGGCGACGCTCCATGCCGTGGCCGCCGACGGCAAGGACGGCGCCGTGATCGCGCTTGCCTATCTCGGCACCCCGACACAGCCCAATCGGCTCGAGTACGCGTTCGTCAAGCCTCTCGGCTCTTCCATGCTCCCCGCCGGCCGCTACCGGATCGTCCTCGACGACGACTCGGTGACCTCGGTCGGCGGCAACCGGCTCGACGGCGAGTGGACGAATCCGTCCCCGCTGACGCCGGGGGGCGATCGCTATGCCTCCGGCGACGGCACGAGCGGAGGCGACTTCGTGTTCGAGTTCGTGATCGGCGCCCCGATGGCTCCGGCAGCCGCCGGAGCGCAGATCGTCCAGGCCGCCACGGGGATCGTTCAGGGGACGGTGCGCCAGCTGTTCGCCGGCGGCCTCGGTGCGCCACTCCCGGGGCAACGGGTGGAGCTCGTCGCCGCCAACGGCAGCGTCGTGGCCTCGGCGACCAGCGGCGATGTCGATCTCGATGGCGACGGAGCGATCACCGGTGACGAGCGCGGCGCCTTCCGCTTCACTGCGGTGGCCCCAGGTCAGTACACCATCCGCCAGATCGTTGCCGGGCCGTGGATCGAGGTGAGCCAGGGCGGGGCTTCGGTCCCCGACCAACTCTGGGCCTTCGGCCTCGACGTTGCCACCGGAAAGGGGATGCTCTCCGCGATCGATCCGGTCGTGCCATCGGCCGCTGCGGGCCTCGTGGTCGACGGAATCGCGGTCCGCGATGTCGCCATGACGGCGCGCGAGATCGCCTACGTCACCGGAACTGCCGTCGATGGACAGCACGGAGTCGCGGCCGGCATCGCCGGGTTGTGGCGGCTCGATACGACGACGGGGCAGCTCGCGGCGCTCGGCGTCGTGCCGGGGGGATCGGTGCTCGTCGCCCTCGACACGCTCGACGGCGACACGCTCCTCGGGGTCCGCGCCGACGGCGGGCTCCTTCGCTTCTCGATCTCGACGCGCGTCTGGAGCGATCTCGGCGCGCTTCTGGGAGCCGATGGCAGCACGTGGTATCCGGTCGGCGACGTCGCCGTCGTCGGCCCTCGGGAGGTCTACGCGATCGCGCTGCCGCGGATGCCGGCGAGCCTCGATGCGGTCTCGCCAGGGGATCAGGTGCTCCTCCGCATCGATCCGGGCGTCCGCGGCCCCAACGCGACGATCGTCCGCCGTCTCCTCAACGACAAGATCGGGACGGCGCTGATCGGTCTGGAGTGGCTCGCGGGCACGGCGCTTGTGGCTCTCGGCCGCGACGAGAGCCTGTTCAAGCTCCCGCTCGCCGCGGCCCAGGCCGTGACGCGGCTCGGCGCGGTCGCGGGGCTCTCCAACCTCGCCTCGGGCGGGCTCGCGGTCAGCCGGGCGACGATCGCCCCGACCCCGGGATCTCCCGACTTCACCGTGAACGTCACCGGCGGCGGCACGATCGACGTGTCGTTCGGCGATCAACCCAGCGCGGTCGATCTCCGCGACGGTGACGACTTCATCGACGGTGGGTGCGGCGAAGAGAAGGACAGCCTCTACGGCGACGACGGCACCGATCTCCCGACGAACGTGCGGAGCATCGGCGGCCACGATTGGCTCCGCGGCCGCGGCGGCGACGACTTCCTCTCCGGCGGTCTCCAGGGGGACACCTTCCTCGGCAACGATGGCGCCGACACGCTCCTCGGCGCCAGGGACGGATTCAATTGGTTCGAGGGGAACGCCGGAAACGACCTCCTCAAGGGGGGCGCCGACACCGACATCGCCTTCGGCAACGCCGGCAACGACACGCTCCAGGGGGGCGCCGGGGCCGATATCCTTTGCGGCGGCGCCGAGAACGACACCCTCTCCGGCGGGTCGGGGAGCGATACGCTCGCCGGTGGCACCGGTGCGGACACCCTCCGTGGCGACGGCGACGACGACGTCCTCGTCTTCATCGATCAATCACTCGGCGGGGAGTTTGATCAGGTGCCCCCGGGGCCGGAGGCCGACACGCTCGACGGCGGGACGGGGCTCGACACCCTCGTGTTCCTCGCCGATGCCTCGGCCCGGCTCACCGATGGCGTCTTCGACGTCTGGCAGCCACTTGCCAACGGCGGTCGGAAATCGTGGGGAACGCACACCGTGGCCTCGATCGAGAAAGCCTTCCTCACCGGCGGCGCCTCGGCCAACGAGCTCGACGGCGGCGGTTTCAGCGGCCCGCTGGCGATCGTCGGGGGGGCGGGGAACGATCTTCTCACCGGCGGCACCGCCGCTGACTGGATCGTCGGGAACGGCGACGACGACACGCTCGACGGCGGTGGCGGCAACGACACGCTCCTCGGCGGCACCGGCCGCAACACGCTCAGCGGCGGGCGGAACGACGACACCTTCGTCGTCATCGCCGGCGGCAGCAACCGGATCGTCGAACTCGCCGGTGGTGGCCGCGACACCCTCGATGCCAGCCGGATCAATGCAGCCCAGACGGTGCGGGTCGGAAGTGCCCTGGAGGGGACGATCGTCAGCGGGGCCGCCGGCACCTCGACGAGCTTCGCCAACGATGCCCTCGAGGCGATGGTCCTCGGCACCGGCAGCGACTCCGTCGTGATCCGCGATGCCTCGGCGACGACGGCGCGGATCGACGCCGGAGTCGGCGAGAACACGCTTTCCTACGTCGATCCCACGGCCGCGTGGATCCCGTGGAAGACGCGCGTCGTCGTCGACCTCGCCGCCGGCACCGCCACGGCCACGGCGGGGATCTCCGGGATTACGGTCGTTCGTGGCGGAGCCGGGGGCGATCTCCTCTCCGGAGATGCCGCGGCGAACACGCTCGATGGCGGAGGCGGTGCCGACACGCTCGACGGCCGCGCCGGTGACGATCGGCTCGAGGGGGGAGCCGGCAACGATACGCTCATCGGCGGCCCCGGGAACGACCTCCTCTCGGCCTCCGCCGGCATCAACTCCCTCGCCGGCGGGCTCAACGACGACACCTACGAGTTTGCCGATTCCGGCGCGATCGACACCGTTACGGAGGCCGCCGGGCAGGGCACCGATCGGATGAACTTCACCGCCGCCGGCAGCGGCTTCCTCTTCGCCTTCACCGTCGACGGCCGGATGACCGCCACCTCCGGCACGACGTCCGTGACGGCGCTGACGGCCGCCGGCATCGATCGGATCCGCGGAAGCGGCCGGAGCGATCGATTCCGTCTCGCGAGCGGGGTCGCCTTCGCCGGAGTCCTCGACGGCGGTGGATTCCCGGCCGGCGGTCGCGATGCCTTCGACACGCTCGACTACGGCGCCTGGGCGGCGCCTGTGACCGTCGACTTCGGCTCGATGGTCAATGCCGCTTCGCTCTCCCAGGCCACGGCCACCGGCGGGATCATCGACCTCAGGCATGTCATCGGTGGAACGCGGGCCGATCGGCTCAGCGGCGGCGTTCTCGGTGTCTGGTTCGAGGGGGGCGCCGACGCCGACACGCTCACCGGATCGACCGGCGACGATCTCCTCGACGGCGGCAACGGCAACGACACGATCCTCGGCCGCGAGGGGAACGACACGCTCCGCGGCGGATTCGCGAGCGACCGACTCGTCGGCGGCAAGGGGGACGACAGCTACGAGTTCGCCAATCTGTTCGGGACCGACTCCGTCGAGGAACTCCCCGCCGAAGGCTCCGACCGAATGGACTTCGCGGCCGTGAACGCCGCGCTCGAGGTGCGGCTGGGGAGCGTCACCGTCACGGCCGCCGGCGCCTCCGCGACGCACGCGGGATCGGCGATCGAAGCCGTGATCGGCGGCACGGCCGACGATCGGTTCCTGCTCACCGGCCCGAACGTCGTCTTCCCGGGTCTCCTCGACGGCGGCGGCGGCAGCAACACGCTCGTCTATCAGCAGGCGACGGTCGCGATCGATCGGGGGGTGGCCGCGGGACGGACGCCGAACGTCGGCGCGGCGGTGAACTTTGTCCGGACGGTCGTCGAGCTCGCCCTGCCGAGCCTCGTCCGCGACAGCATCGATCTCGATGGCAACGGCACCGCCGACACGATCTGGCAGCTCGCCAACGGCTCCTTCCAGGGATGGCTGACCGACGCCGCGGGAGCCGTCGTCGGGCGGCGGAATCTCGGCGGCGACGCCACCTGGTCGATCGCGACGGTGGGGGATTTCAACGCCGACGGAGTCACCGACCTTGCCTGGCGCAACGCCGTCACCGGCACGGTCGACCTCCGGCTGATGCGGGCCAACGGCGTCGTCGCCTCGAGCCGACCGATCGGCGGTGATCTCTTCTGGTCGATCGAGGCCAGCGGCGATTACGACGGCGACGGCCGCGACGATCTCATCTGGCGGCACACCGCATCGGGCGCGAACGTCATGTGGCTCCTCGACGGCCTCGCCGTCCGGTCGCAGACGGCGATCGGGGGCGACCTCTCCCGACGACTCGTCGCGACCGGCTCGGGCTACGACGCCGACGGCGACGGACGCACCGACCTTCTCTGGCGGACGGCCACCGGCGTGACGACGCTCGCCCGGATGGACGGGAGCAAGGTCCTCGACGTGACCGCTCTCAACGCCGACCCGTCATGGTCGATCGTGGCCACCGGCGATTTCAATGGCGACCGTCGCCACGACATCGCCTGGCGGACGCCGGCGGCATCGGTGACGGTGTGGCTCATGGACGGTGCGCGGATGCTCGCGAGCGCCGTCATCGGCGGTGACTCGCGGACCGACCTCGTCGGCACCCTCGACCGTGTCCGCGACGGTCGTACCGATCTCGCCTGGCGCGACGTCGCCGGAACGGTGACGGTGTGGGAGATGAACGGCACGGTGGTGACCCGCCGCGTCGTGCTCGGCGGCGATGGCCAAACGACGCTACTCCGTAGGCCGGGGCGGCGGGCGACCTGAACGGAGCGATCAAGCCGAACGGCGACTTCAGTCCGTCGGCCTGCATGACCCACAACTACCTTGAGTTCATGAGCGGCTTCACCGACTGGGTGGAGCCGGTCGTCGAAAGCCGAAGTGCCATTGATTACCGCCGGGGAGTGACGGATCCGGAGTCGGTGTCGATCTGGCAGAGCCTCAGCTACAACCCGAGCTCCAAGGCCGCCTCCTGCCTAACCGCCTGCCCAGCCGGCTTGGGCACCGCCGGAATCGTGATCCCGGCCTTTTGGAGTGCCACGGCGACGGAATGAGTCTGGCTGGACATGAAACGGATTCCTACTTGACGGGTGGAAAAATACTGCCGCGAGGCTCCACCGTGCCTCGAGCATCCCAATCGTACCTGTGGATCGGCGATTGAGCATCGGCACCGCCGTCGATCTCGGCAGGCCCGATGACGAACGTGATTCCAGCGCAGAGGTCGGCCGTGGGTAGGATTGCTCCGTCACTTCGGGCAAACGCTCGGCGGCGTTCGGAGGAATCATCCCGGAAGAGGAGTGCGATGCGAAGCGGAACAGTGGCCCGTGTCTCTCGGATCGCGTGCGTGCTCGTGATGACGGTGCTCGTGGGCCCGCTGATCGCGGCCGATTCAGTGCACACGCTCGGCTCCGCGCCGGCCCCGGTCGACAATCCGCTCAAAGGCCTCGTGCCCTATTCAGGCGACGTGCGCGCCACGTTTCCGCATTCGCTCGAGTTCAACACCCTCCCCTACTCGGCGTTGGTGAAGGGATACGACGACTTCGACTGGCAGCCGCTGGAGACCCTGCTCGACGACATCGCCAGCCGCGGCCACCAAGCAGTTCTCCGGATCTATTTGGAGTACCCGGGCAGAACGGGCGTCATCCCAGAGTTTCTCATCAAGGACGGACTGAAGGTCCACTCATACCTCAACACCAACACCGATCCCTTCCCTCCGGCGCTGGTGGAGACGCCTGACTATGAAGACCAGAAGCTGCGACGGTCGCTGAAGAGCTTCATCACCGCCTTCGGGAGAAAGTACGACGGCGACCCGCGGCTCGGGTTTGTCACCGCCGGCCTCCTCGGCACCTGGGGCGAATGGCACACCTACCCCCGCGAAGACCTCTTTGCCAGCAAGACCGTGCAGCAAGAAGTGATGAGTGCCTACGAAGCAGCATTCCAAATCACCCCAATTCTTCTACGGTACCCCGCCAGTGAAGACGATCAGCAAAAGGCAGCCAACGGCAACCGGAAATTCGGTTACCATGACGACTCCTTCGCTTGGGCCACTCTCCATACTGGAAAACAAAACGAAGAATGGTTTTACATGACTGCCTTGAG
>CAJAYZ010000436.1 GCA_903949225.1 uncultured Planctomycetaceae bacterium | reverse complement strand
GCCCCCCGGGGCGGCGCCGCCACGGAGAGGGTCACGACAGGTGGAACTCCTTGATCTTGCGGTACAGCGTCCGCTCGCCGATGCCGAGCATCTCGGCGGCCTGCTCGCGGTTGCCGCCGGTCACTTTCAGGGTCTCGGCGATGAACAACCGCTCGATCTCCTCCAGGGGCCGCCCGACCAGCCCGGAGAGGCCGGGGAGCCCGGCCGCTCCGGCTTCTTCCACCGGCGCCGCGCCCGGCGCCCCGGCCGGTTCGAGCTCGACCGGCAGGTCGTCGACGTCGAGGGTCTCGTCGCAGTCGACGACGACCATGCTCTCGATGACGTTCCGCAGTTGCCGGACGTTCCCGGGCCAGGCGAACGCGGCGAGCTTCATCCGCGCCGGCAGCGACATCCCCTTGATCGACTTCCCGTGCCGCTTCGAGAACAGCCGGATGAAGTGCTCAATGAGCAGGGGGAGATCGGCCGACCGTTCACGGAGCGACGGGATGGCGATCGTCACGACCTTGAGGCGGTGGTAGAGATCGCTTCGGAAGGCCCCGGCCGCGATCGCCTCTTCGAGGTTGCGATTGGTGGCGGAGAGGATCCGGACGTTGACCCGCACGGGGGTGTTGGAGCCCACCCGGGTGATCTCGCCTGACTCGAGCACCCGCAGGAGCTTGATCTGCGTTGCCATCGGCATGTCGCCGACCTCGTCGAGGAACAGCGTCCCGCCGTTGGCGTACTCGAACTTCCCCACCCGATCGCTCGACGCATCGGTGAACGCACCACGGACATGCCCGAACAGCTCGCTCTCGAGGATGTTCTCGCTCAGCGCGGCGCAGTTGAGGGCGACGAAGGTCTTGTTCTTCCGCGGGCTGTTTTGGTGGACGGCCTGGGCAACGAGTTCCTTGCCGGTGCCGGTCTCACCCTGGATGAGGAGCGTGGCGTCGGTGGGGGCAATCCGCTTGAGCCGCTCGATGAGCGACAGCATCTGCGGACTCGATCCGACAACCCCCTCGAATCCGAACTTCTCGTCGAGGCGCTGGTGGAGCTCGAGGTTCTGCCGTTTTAGCCTCACCCCTTCGCTGGCCCGATCGACCGCCGTGCGGAGGTGGGAGAGATCGAGCGGTTTCTGGAGGTAGGTGAACGCCCCCTGCTGCATCGCCGCGACCGCCGAAGGGACGGTGCCATGGCCCGTGACGACGATCACCTCGGTCTCAGGGGAGGCCAGTTTGGCCCGAGAGAGGATCTCGAGGCCGCCGATGTCGTTCATCATCAGGTCGGTGACGACGACGTCGAACGATTCCTGCTCGATCTTCTTCGCCCCCTCGGTACCGCTGCCGACGATCGAGCACTGGTAGCCGAGGCGACTGAGCCCTTCCCCCATCGTCCGCGCATGGACGATGTCGTTGTCGACAACGAGCACGCGCACGAGTTTTTGTGTCCCCGCGTCGGGGAGGACCGGTGGGAGCGACGGCGGGGATTCACGGGATCCGGTCATGGTAAGAGAGTACGAAGGGTGGGGCTGCCCCGTCCAGTTCCTTGCCGCCGCTCAAAGCTTGAAAAAACTGACCGCGGAAATGACCGGCCGGAAAGGAGTGACGACTGCGTTGTCACTGGACTCGTTGGGGCATCCTGGTCCCGGCGGTGGGGAGCCTGGGGGGCGCCGGCAGCCAGATCGTCACTTTTGTGCCCCGCCCCGGCGCGCTCTCGATGTCGATCGTGCCCCCATGCGCCTCGACGATCTTCCGGGAGGTGGGTAAGCCGAGGCCGCTCCCTCCCTGCTTCGTCGTGTAGAAAGCGCGGAATACCTTGGCGAGGGTCTCCTCGGACATCCCCTGGCCGTTGTCGATCAGTTCGATCGCCACCCCCAACCCGGAAGGACGGGTGCGGACGACGAGTTGCCCGCCGGCATCCATCGCCTGCACGGCATTGATGAGAAGGTTGAGGAGCGCCGAGCGGAAGGTCTCGCGGTCGAGGCGAACCATCGGCAACTCGGGATCGAGATAGCGGACGATCTCGACATTCGCCTCGCTGGCCCGAGGCGCGAAGAAGTCGAGGAGCTGGTCGATTTCGACGTTCAGGCTGCCTGGCTCGAGCGTCAGCGATTCCTGCCGGGCGAAGTCAAGGAAGTCGCCAAGGAGCTTTTGAAGGCGATCGCATTCCTCCCGGACAAGCTCGATCTTCGCCTTGGCACGCCGGTCACGATGCTTCGTCGGTGACTGCGGATCGGTGTTCTCGAAGTCCTCCGCCAGCAGTTCCATGTTGAGCCGGATCGTGGACAGCGGATTGCGGATCTCGTGGGCAAGGGCCCCCACCAGCGCCGCAAACTCGGCATACGTTTCCGCGCGGGGATGCACCGTTTCGGCTGCCGAAGACATGCTTCCCCTCCCACGCCGATCCCCGGGCGCCGCCACGATTGGCAGCGGCGCCCGGGTGATCACGCTTGGTCGCGCGACGGCTCAGGAGCCGGCGTTGCCGGCGTTCCCGCCATTGCCACCGTCGGCCAGTTCACGCATCGCCACCTTGCGGCTCAGCTTGACGCGATCCTGGTCGTCGACAGCGATCACCTTGACCCGCATGACGTCGCCCACGCGGCAAACGTCGCCGACGCTGGAGACGTAGTCGTCCGACAGCTCACTGATGTGGCACAGACCATCCTTGCCGGGGACGAGCTCGACGAACGCGCCGAAGTCCTTGATGCTCGTCACACGTCCCTCGTAGATCCGGCCGACCTGGATCGAGGCAGTGAGCGCCTCGACCTTGGCCATGGCTGCCATCGCCCCCTCGGCGTCGTGGCTGGCCACCGTCACCGTGCCGTCGTCCTCCACCTCGATGCTTGCGCCAGTCGACTCCTGGATGGCACGGATCGTCTTTCCGCCCGGTCCGATGAGGAGGCCGATCTTCTCGGGGTTGATCTGCGTCCGCAGGAGCCGCGGGGCCCACGGTGAGATCTCCTGACGTGGGCGACGGATCGCCGAGAGCATCGACCGAAGGATCTCGAGCCTAGCCTCGCGCGACTGCTTCAGCGTCGCCTCGATGATCGCCGGCGAGATGCCGTCGATCTTGAGGTCGAGCTGAATGCCCGTGATCCCGGTCGGTGTCCCGGCGATCTTGAAGTCCATGTCGCCGTAGTGGTCCTCGTCACCGATGATGTCGGTGAGGAGCTTCCACTCATGCTCCGACTGCTTCACGAGCCCGACCGAGATCCCTGCAACGGGGCTCGTGATCGGCACGCCGGCGGCCATCAGGCCGAGCGTCGCACCGCACACCGAGGCCATCGAGCTCGAGCCGTTCGACTCGAGGATGTCGGAGATCACGCGGATCGTGTAAGGGAAGACATCGGGAGCGGGGAGCACCGGCTTGACGCTCCGCTCGGCAAGGGCCCCGTGGCCGATCTCGCGCCGGCCGGGGCCGCGGATCGGGCGGACCTCGCCGACGGAGAATGACGGGAAGTAGTAATCGAGCATGAACTTCTTGGAATACTCGTCGAGGAGGCCATCGACGCGTTGCTCATCCTTACCGGTGCCGAGGGTGATCGTCACGAGTGCCTGGGTCTCGCCACGCTGAAAGAGCGCCGAGCCATGGACACGCGGGAGCAGATCGACCTCGCAGGCAATGGCACGGAGGGTCGTGTAGTCACGGCCGTCGGGACGCTTTCCTTCGTAGATCAGATCCCGGACAGCACGCTCTTCGAGCCCATGCCAAACGTGGGAGAAATCGGCCTCGCTGACGCCGCCGGCGTCGCCCGGCTTGGAGGCCCCGGCCGGCTCGAGCGGAACGATCGCCGCCTTCGCCTTCTCCTTGAGGGCCTTCACGGCCTGGCCACGCTCGGCCTTGCCGGTGGTCGCCTTGGCGGCCTTGAGATCGTGGAGGTAGTCGCGAGTGAGCCGCTCGCGGAGGTTGGTGTAGTCGGCGAGGACGTACTCCTTCTTCGGCTTGCCGGCCAGACGGACGAGCTCATGCTGCATCGCGCACAGTTCGCGGATGATGCGGTGGCACTCGTTGATCGCCTCGAACATCCGCGCCTCGGGCATCTCGCGGGCGAAGCCCTCGATCATGAGGACAGCGGTCTCGCTGCCCGACACGATCAGGTCGAGATCGCTCTCCTCGAGCTGATCCTGCGTCGGGAACGGGATGAACACCCCGTCAACCTGCGCCAGCCGAACGCTCCCGAGCGGCCCGCGGAACGGGAGTTGTGAGATGCACAGCGCCGCCGAGGCCCCGTTCATCGCCAGGACGTCGCCGTCGTTCTGTTTGTCGCTGGAGAGCACCGAAGCTTGGATCTGGACCTCATCGAAGAAACCATCGGGAAACAGCGGGCGGATCGGACGGTCCATGAGACGGCTGGTGAGCGTCTCCTTCATCGTCGGCCGTCCCTCACGCTTGAGGAAGCCACCGGGGAACTTGCCCGCTGCGGCGGCACGCTCCCGGTAATCGCAAGTGAGCGGGAAGAAATCGATGCCGGCGCGCGGGGCGCCAGTCGCTGCGGCGACAATCACCGCCGTTTCGGCAAAGCGCACGAGGACGGCACCGGCCGCCTGCTTCGCCAACTGCCCTGTCTCGATGCTGAGGGTGTGATCCCCGAATTTGCGTTCAACAACCGTTTTCATGAAAACTCTTCTTTCTTCCCTTCCCGCCCGGCCACGTGCCCTGTGCACGCAGCCGTCACGAGGGGCAACGGAGCGAAAGCTCCCACCCCCAATACCGAACCAAGGCGGCGACACGTCCGAGGTCCGGCCACGTGCCGGACCTCCAGGACCCCACCACCGCCCGTGCCGACCGTCCTGACTGCCCCCACCCGCAAACGGGGGGCACATCCCGGTGGCACACTCCCGGCAGCAACGAACCGCCGGGAGCATCGCGTGGACCGGAATCCGAGATCGGGGCGACGAAGCCCCCCGATGCGAATCCCCAACTGACCAGAACCCTTCCCATGAAACCCTTCACGGGACCGTCCTCGCGATCACGGGACGTCGAAACGCCCTGTCGGGAAAACGAGTCCCCGATCCCTCACGGGCCGGCGGCCGGCCCCAGCAACCTATTCGCAGAGAGAGCGAAGGAGGGTTGCCCAGGGCGCACGGCGACCAGGCCCAACCTTGACGTGCGGACGACTACTTGCGGATCTCGAGCCGCTGAATGATGTCGAGATACCGCTGCGGCTCGACGCGCTTGAGATAGTCGAGCAGGCGGCGACGACGGCTCACCATCTGCAACAGCCCACGACGGCTTGCGAAGTCCTTCGTGTGCTTCTTGAAGTGGTCGGTGAGATGCGTGATCCGACCCGAGAGCAGAGCAATCTGAATCTCGGCCGACCCGGTGTCGGCATTCCCTCGCCGATACGTACCGATGAGTTCCGTTTTTCGATCTTTCGTGAGCGACATCAGCCAAAAACCGCCCTTTTGCAGGCGACCTGAAACGTGACGGGCAAGCCGTGCGCGGCACTCCGAGGATGCACGCTGCATCCCTCTCCATGTACCACCGGCACGCATACCGCGAGAACCAAACTGACAGCAGCTTTCACCGCGACGACCCCTGGCTCGTATTGACCCAAAAAGTGTATCGGCAGGGGGCCAATTTGCAACAGCAGCCCGGTGCCCCCGGCATCCAAGCCGGCCGGGGGGAGCCGACCTGACGACCATCAGGAGACGGCCGTTCGCCCTCCACGAGGCGTCTTGACGACGTTCCAGGCCAGCCCAAGCTTCTCCATGGCGAGGATCATCCAGTAGGTCGTATCGACCTCCCACCACTTATGGCCGTGCTTGGCCATCCGCTGAAAGGCGTGATGGTTGTTGTGCCAGCCCTCGCCGAAGGCGAGCAAACCGACCCACCAGAGATTCCGGGAGTTGTCGGACGTCTCGTAGTTGCGGTAGCCCCAGATGTGGGTCGCGGAGTTGACAAACCAAGTGACGTGGAACACGTACACCATCCGCACCGCCAGGCCCCAAAGCAGCCACGAGATCCCGGTCCGCCAGTCGTAGAGCGACGCCCCGGCCATGAGGAGGGCCGATCCGATGATGAAGTGCCAAAGGAGGAACGTCTTGTGGAGAAAGAGGATCCCCGGATCCTTGTAGAGATCGGGGGCCCAGCGACGGCAATGAGCGTCGAGCTCGGCGGGATCGCGCCGCGGGAACATCCAGAGGATGTGGCTCCACAACCCACCTTCGTACGGGGTGTGCGGATCCCCGTCGAGATCGCTGAAGGCATGGTGCTTGCGGTGATTCGCCACCCAATGGAGCGCCGAACCCTCGCCGGAGATGCCCCCCATCCAGGCGTAAAACATCTTCACAGCCCGGGTGGTCGAGAAACTGCCATGCGTGAGGAGACGGTGATAGCCGAGGCAGACGCCAAGGCTGCCGGTGGCCCAACTGAGCGCCACGCAGATCGCCAGCCCCGACCAGGTGAAGTAGAAGGGGGCCACCAGGGCCGCAGCATGGATCACGCCGATCCAGATCACGACCGGCCAGTCGAGGTCGGTCCAGTGCTGAGCGGCCTGGCTGCGGAGCGTGTCGGATTCTGCGGACAATTCCTCGGAATCGATCATCGTGGCGTGGCCGTGCAGTTCGCTTTGCGGGCCACCGATCGCCGATCGTCCGAGGGCAAACTCGGCGGCATCGACATCGATCGGCTGGCTGCTGGAGGCGTCTGCAGGATGCGACGTTGCGGAAGCCGTGGCCGTTGACCCGTGCTTGCCTTGCTTGCTGTTCGTGCCGTTGATGGCTTGGCTTGAGTGTTTGCGGAGCTGGCTGGTCTTCGACGTCATGTCGGGCCGGGCCTCGTAGGGTGGTGGAAACATCGCCGCGAAGCGGCGGAGAGCCGTCAACGGAAATCTCCGTCAAACGACCGGCTTCTACTATGATGCATTTCCCCCGGCTTGCCAGCATCGGCGGGTCTGTCTGGAGTCGAATCAACGTCAAGAAATCGTCAATTTCCCCCCGTCACCCTCCGTTTGAGTGGGGCGAAGGGCCCTCTCCCTTCACCGTCGCGATGCTGGCCCGCCTGCTCCCACCGGCCCGGGGGGGGCGTTTGGGAGATCACGGGACGTCGACCGGCCCGGGTCCACCGGCTTTCCCCCCGCCGCTCCCGGCGCATCTCCCGGGGGAAATGGAAATACCGAGAGCAGCCACGCGCTCATCGGTGTGGCCGGCACCGCAACCGTGGTCGCCGGGGAGAGCGCCCGTGCGACCCGATCGAGACTCACGCCCGCCACAGGGGGCTCGAGCAGCATGCCGTCGTCACCGCACAGGATCCCCGAGAAAGCCGTGTTTCCGATCCGCAGGCCACGGCGGTCGATCTCGAGGCTGGCAGCCCCCCCCCACAAATCCGACCTCCCCGCGCCGTGTCGCCGGCCTCCAGCCGGGGCCAGGCCGGCAGCCGAGTGTCGTCACGAGCGCCTCGAGCCCTGCTTGCTCGAGCCCGCCGGCGCCGACCTCCACTCCCCCCCGGATCGACGTCATTCGCCCGGCGGTCATCCGGCATTCATCGACGACGACGCGCGCCCGTCCTCGGGCAGACCAGGGGAGCGTCGCGGTGACAGCGGCGAGATCGACTTCCGTCAGTGTCGCGCTAAAGGCACCGTCCCAGCCATGCTCCGACCATTCAGCATCGATCGCGCCGGTGAGGTGTGCCGCCGGCCCGGCCGCCTGTCCGCCACCCGACCACCCCAGGGCGGCAGCGACGGCGGCGATCGGCACCGGCTTGGCGACCATGCCCCGCACCGCCATCCGTCGCCCGGGGCCATCGGTGCCGGCCAGGGATTGGACGACGAATCCTTCCTCCGACTCAGGTTCGGTCCGGAGCCGAATCGCCCGACCGCTCTCGGTGCCGACACACTCGATGCGGACAGAGGCGTGGTTGGCAGCGTCGCTTGCGGTGCCGACGGCGTCTTCGAAGCCGACCCGAGTGACATCAATGACAACATTGCGGTCGAATCGAGCCGGCTCGTCGAGCCACGCCCGACCGAGGTGCACGATCGCAGCGATCGCCGCAGGGGAGCAGGTGAGTTCGGGAAGGCGGATGCGGACTTCGGTCCCCGACGATTCGACGTCGATCCGCGGAATCTCGACCAACGCTCCGCGCCGTTCATCGTCCACGCGCACGCCATGAAGCCTGAGCGAACCGGGACGGACATGCTCGACTGAATCGACCGACAGCGGCATCCCCACAGCCCCGGCCCATTGCCGCACGAGCCTGTCACGGTGCCAGGCTGTACGCCGCCACCCGGCCCAGGCGACGACCAGCGCGCAGGGGATCAGGCAGGCGACGATGAACGTCGTGCGGACCACACGGCTGCGGGCAGCTTGCTGGGCGACGAACATCCTTGTCCCTCGCGGATTCCCGGGGAATCCTTCCCCCGGCGGCCTTCCGACATCGTCACCTGGCGCGGGCCAGGTCGTGGTAGAGCTTGAATCGCGCAAGCATCTCCTCGACGCTGTCGCCGCCGAACTTGTCGACCAGCGCCGCCGCCATCTCGAAGGCGACGACATGCTCGACGATCACGGAAGCGGCACTCACCGCACAGACGTCGCTCCGCTCGTAGGCCGCTTCCTCGGCCTGCTTCGTGCGGAGATTGACGCTCTCGAGCGGCTTGCGGAGCGTGCTGATCGGCTTCATCGCGGCCCGGATCACCAGCGGCTGTCCGTTGGTCATCCCCGCTTCGAGTCCGCCGGCGTTGTTCGTCGGGCGGGTGAAGCCGAGGTCGGTCTGATCGCGCCGAGCGGCGTCGTAGTGGATCGGGTCGTGGACCTGCGAGCCGCGCCGCTTGGCGGCCTCGAAGCCGAGCCCGATCTCGACCCCCTTGATCGCCTGCACGGCCATCACGGCCTGGGCGAGCCGCCCATCGAGCTTGCGATCCCACTGGGCGTGGGTGCCGAGGCCGATCGGCAGGCCGTCGACACGTACCTCGACCACGCCCCCGAGGGTGTCCCCCTCCTTGCCGACCCTGTCGATGAGTCCCGTCACCTCCCCGTCACGCTCGGGGTGGAGCGAGTAGATGTCGCTCGAATCCCGCAGCGCCCGCAGCTCGGGAAGGGTCCCCTCACGGGGCCCCAGTTCGATGCCGCCAAGCGAGGTCACCCAGCCGCCGACCTCGATCCCAAACGTGGCGAGGAGTTGGCGGGCGAGGGCTCCGGCCGCCACGCGGGCCGCCGTCTCGCGGGCGCTGGCGCGTTCGAGCACCGCGCGGACGCTGCCGAGATGTTTGACGGCGCCGGGCAGGTCGGCATGTCCCGGCCGCGGACGATCGACGTCGTCGAGCCGTTCGAGCTTGGCGTCGCGATTGACAATCTCCATCGCCAACGGGCTGCCGAGCGTCGTTCCCCGCCACAGCCCGGAGAGGAAGCGGACACTGTCGGTCTCGATCCGCTGCCGTCCCCCGCGACCGTAGCCCCCCTGTCGGCGCACGAGTTCGGCGTCGATCGCCGGGAGGTCGACGGCCAGTCCCGCCGGAAAACCGTCAACGAGGGCGAGGAGGGCGGGGCCGTGCGATTCGCCGGCGGTCCAGTAGCGCAGCATGGGGCAGGGGAGGGGTTCGCGGTGGAGGAGCCCGCCAAGCGGGTCTGCGGGCGGGTCTGCGGGAAAGAGCCAAACCTGCGATTCTAGTTTCGCTTCGGCCGCATCCCTAGGGCATTGTTGGCCCGGAATCCCCCTCGACACCCCCGCCGAGCGCTCAAGCCCCCCCGCCTCGCGCTCAGGCCACCCCGACCGGGTGCGAGCCGGTGAGCAGCCGGCAGGCCTCGAGGTATTTTTGCCGTGTTTTCGCGACGACGTCGACGGGGAGCTGCGGCGGAGGGCTCGCCTTGTCCCAGCCGCTCGCCTCGAGCCAATCGCGGACGAATTGCTTGTCGAACGAATCGGGGACGCGGCCCCCGCCAACGGCGGCCGCCGGCCAGAACCGCGACGAATCGGGGGTCAGCACCTCGTCGACGAGGATCACGGTGCCGTCGGCAGCCCGGCCCCACTCGAACTTCGTGTCGGCAAGGACAATTCCCTTGGCGGCGGCATGGGCGGCTCCACGCTTGAAGACATCGAGGCTCTTCGCCCTGAGTAAGCTCGCCAGCTCGGGGCCAATGCTCTCGGCCATGACGGTAAACGAGACATTCTCGTCGTGGCCGCTGGTGGCCTTCGTCGCTGGGGTGAAGATCGGTTCGGGAAGCTCGTCGCCGGCGGAGAGCCCGGGCGGCAGGCTCTCGCCACAGACAGTGCCGCTCCGCCGGTACTCGGCCCAGCCACTCCCGGCGAGCCGGCCGCGGACGACACACTCAAACGGAATCACCTCGGCCGCTCGCACGAGCATCGATCGGCCACGGAGTGGCCCGAGGTCGACGCCCGCCGGCAGCCCCATCGCCTCGACATCGGTCGTGATCAGGTGGTGGGCCACCGGCCGGGGACTATTGAAAAGCCAGTCAAACCAGTGCCGCGAGATGGCCGTCAGCACGCGGCCCTTGTCGGGGATCGGCGTGGGGAGGATCCAGTCGAAGGCGCTAATCCGGTCGGTAGAAACGATCAGCATCCGCGCCTCGCCACCGGGCCGCTCGGGGGCGAGGCGGTAGCAGTCGCGGACCTTGCCGCGATGGACGGGGCCGAGAGGGAGATCGGTGCTGACGACGGCGGGGTGGGCGGAGGTGCTCATGGGGAAAGTTGTAGCATTCTGCTCAACAGAAGTCGCGCGACATCCGCGGCAGCGGTACCCCGGCCGGGAGCCCCGCTTCACCACTGCCTGCCGTATCGTCCGACACGAGACTCTCCATCCGTGTCGCCAGGAGGTGGACGACCCCGCCCCGGCGTTGCACGCGGGCCTCGATCACGACCGCCGCCGCCCGCCGCGAAAGTGCCTCGGCCTGCTGCCACACGTCCGGCCGGACGACGACATTCGCCGCGCCGGTCTCGTCCTCGATCGACAGGAAGATGATCCCGTGGGCCGTCGACGGCCGCTGCCTCGAGAGCACGATCCCCGCCACCGTCACGCGCCGTCCCTCCGGGGCATCGTGGGCCTCCGCCGTGGTCACAACCCCACGCCGGGCGAGCCCCGCCCGATCGAACTGGAGCGGATGGGCCTCGAGCGAGAGGCCCGACGTGCGGTAATCGGCGATCACCTCCTCGCGGGCACTCGTCGCCGGGAGTTCGACCTCCTCGCCATCCTCGTCATCGGCGAGGTCGACCAGGAGCGGCTGGCTGCCGGGGCGTTCCCGATCCCGCAGCGCCTCCCACACCGCTTGCCGCCGGTCCATTCCCAGCGAAGCGAGGGCCCCGGCCCGCGCCAGGCTCAACAGCGCCTCGCGGCCGAGCCGGGCGCGGCGGGCGAGATCCTCGACGGTGCCGAACAGGCCGTCGCGCCGCGCCGCCTCGATCCGCTCCCCCTCCGCCACGCCGAGGCCGTGCACCTGCTCGAGACCCAAGCGAAGGCTTTGTGGTTTGCGGAGGCTTTGTGGCAAGCGGAGGCTTTGTGGCAAGCGAAGGCTTTGTGGCAAGCGAAGGCTTTGTGGCTTGTCGGGGCAGGGCCGCGTCCCCTCCGCCGCGCCCCGCGTCTGGCAACAGACACGCGCATGCCAGCCGCTGGCATTCACGTCGACGGCCAACACACCCACCCCGCGCTTCCGGACATCGCGCACGAGCTGGGCCGGCGCGTAAAACCCCATCGGCTGGCTCGCCAGGAGCGCCGCGGTGAAGGCCGCCGGATGGTGGCACTTGAGCCATGCCGACACATAGACAAGCAAGGCGAAGCTCGCCGCGTGCGACTCGGGGAATCCGTATTCGCCGAAGCCGCGGATCTGGGCAAACACCTGCTCGGCAAACTCCGCCGCGAGCCCGCGCGACGTCATCCCCTCGACGAGCCGGCGGTGAAACTCGTCGATCACCCCCGGCCGCCGCCAAGCCCCCATCGCCCGGCGGAGTTGATCGGCTTCCCCCGGCGTGAACCCCGCTGCCACCACCGCCAGCCGCATCGCCTGCTCCTGAAAGAGGGGGACGCCGAGCGTGTTTTCGAGGACGCCTTGGATCGCCTCGTTGGGGTAGCTCACCGGCTCCTCGCCGCAGCGCCTGCGCAGGTAGGGATGAACCATCCCCCCCTGGATCGGCCCCGGCCTCACGATCGCCACTTCGATGACCAGATCGTAGAAGCAGCGCGGCTTGAGCCTCGGCAGCATGCTCATCTGCGCCCGGCTCTCGATCTGGAACACGCCGACGGTGTCGGCCCGCGACACCATCTCGTAGACGGCCGGATCCTCCGCCGGCACGGTGGCAAGCGACAGCCTCGGGCCCCCCGCCGCTTCGACCTGATCGAACGCCCGATGGATGGCGGTGAGCATCCCGAGCGCCAGGCAATCGACTTTCAGGATTCCCAGCTCGTCGAGATCGTCCTTGTCCCACTGGACGATCGAGCGGCCCGCCATCGTCGCCGGCTGGATCGGCACCAGATCGCACAGATCGCCACGCGTCATCACCATGCCGCCGACATGCTGGCCGAGATGGCGGGGGAAGCCGATCAGCTCGCCGACGAGGGCCGTGAGCCGCCGGCCGGTGTCGCCATCGGGATCGAGCCCCGCCTCGGCAAGCCGCTCCGGCAGTCGATCGACCCGGTCGCCGACATCGAGCACCTCGGCGATCCGTGCCACCCGATCGAGCGACAGCCCGATCGCCTTTCCCATGTCGCGCACGGCCGAGCGGAGGCGGTAGCAGATCACCTCGGCGGTCATCGCCGCGCGCGAGCGGCCGTAGGTGTCGTAGAGGTATTGGATCACCTCCTCGCGGCGGTGGTGTTCGAAGTCGATGTCGATGTCGGGGGCCTCGCGGCGCTCGCGGCTGATGAAGCGCTCGAAGAGAACCTGCATCCTGGCCGGGTCGACCGACGTGATCCCGAGGCAGTAGCAGATCGCCGAATTGGCCGCCGACCCGCGCCCCTGGCAGAGGATTCCGCGGCGGCGCGCGAAGCGGACGATGTCGAAGACGGTGAGGAAGTAGGCCTCGTAGCCGAGCTCGGTGACGAGCGCAAGCTCGTGCTCGAGAAGGCCGCGGACCTTCTCGGGCACCCCGTCGGGATAGCGTTTCGCAGCCCCGCGCCACACCGTCTCGGCAAGGTATCCCGCTGCCGTCGCGCCGGCCGGCACGACGGCGTCGGGGTATTCGTAGCGCAGTTCGTCGAGGGAGAAGGTGCAGGCCGCGGCCCATTCCACGGAGCGTTCGACGGCCCCCGGCAAGCTCGCGAAGCGGGCCTCGAGCCTCGACTGCTTGTGGAGATGGCGTTCGCCGTTGGTGAGGAGGCGGCCACGGACCTCCTCGATCGTGCCGCCGTGACGGACCGCCGTGAGGGCATCGAGGAGGGGAAGCCGGGCGCGGATGTGGCAGCGGACGTCGCCGGCCGCCACGACATCGACCCGTGCCCGCCGGCAGGCGCGGGCGAAGCGCTCGAGCCTCACCATGTCATCCCCCTCGAGCGCCACCTCCGCCAGCCCACAGACGCGCTCCCCAAACACCTCGCGCCACGCCGCCAGCCGCCGCCAATCTCCATCCACGGCCGCCAGCGGCACGCCGGCCCGCAGGCCTGCCGCATGGGCCGCGACCATGTCGCGTGAAAGCCGGCAGCTGACCGGGCCGCGATCTTCCCCGTCTTCCGCCATGGCGCTAGCAGCCGCTGTGCCATCGCGCTGCTCCTGCCCGCTCTCCGCCGGGATCCCGCCGTAGCCGATCGAGAGGAGGCGGCAAAGGTTTGTGTAGCCGGCCCGGTTCTCCGCCCACACCACAAGCGCCTCGCCATCGATCGTCGTCAGCGTGGCCCCGACGATGAGCGGGATGCCGACCTCCTTGGCCGCCCCGTGCGCCCGGACGATGCCGGCAAGCGTCGCATGATCGGTGATCGCGATCCCGGCATAGCCGAGGGCGTGAGCCGTACGGACGAGCTCCTCCGGATGAGAGGCGCCCTGGAGGAAGGAGAAGTTGCTCGTGACATGGAGCTCGGCGTAGCGGGGGGGCTCGCGCGGGCCCCCGGGGCTGGCCCCCGAACTCAGACTTGCGATCACGGGTCGCGACGACGGCATGACAAGGCTCCTTGGAGGATTTCCCCGGCCACTCGCCGGCTGCTCGAGTCAGGCGAAGACACCATGGACAAACCAGCCCCCGTCCCGCACCTGCCGGAAGATCCACAGCCGGAGGATCCCGTCGACATTCCCTGACCCGTCGCGGCCAGCGTCCCGCTGCCGGTCACCGCTGGCCACGCCCTCACCGCCCCCCTCGACCACGTCCTCGATCACCGCCTCGACGAGGAAGTAATCGCGGCGCACGGAGGGGCCGCGCCACCACGCCGTCTCGATCCGCTCCGGCCCCTGGGCACAGAGCACCCGATGAACCCGCGACTCGTAGCGGAAGCGGACAGGCACTCCGGAAGCCGCCCGGCGCTCCGCCGGCTCACGGGCTTCTTCCGGCCGAAGCGGCTCCAAACGCAGCGGACGGGGAAACATCAAAAACGGCCTCCGCTCCGGGGCGGGGCAGGGGCCTGACTGGCTCGTGGCGCTGCGCGACGCTCCCTTGGCAGGGCTGGCGCGGTCGTCTGACGGCGCTTTGGTGATGCGTCTGGGCGATCGCGTGCTCTGCCCCGGCGGCACCGCCATCCAGGCATGTTCCGGCTGGGCGTCGGCCACCGAGCGTGGCTCGTAGACCGCCGCGCGGCCGAGCCTCCCCGCCAGGCGCTCCAGCAGCATGGCGACCTCCCCGTCTCCCGCCTCCTCCGCCTCGCCAAACAGCATCCGCTGGCGGCTGCCGACCTCACCGGCGGCCACGACCTCGATCGAAACCCCATCGATCTCCTTCGGCAGTTGCATGCGCGCCATCCGCAGCCGGATCAGCTCCGCCAGATGGGCGACGCTCACACTTGGGCGGAAGAGCCCGACATCGATGACGACCGGGGCGCTGGTGGCCGTGGATCGCCCCGCCGGCCCGGTCGCCGCATCGGCGCCGGCCGAGCCAGCGCGTTCGATCCGCGCCCGCTCGAGCCTTACCCGTTCGAGCCTTACCTGGAGCGCCGTCACGCCCCGTCCCGCGGCGGAAAGGGGCCTCATACACGCTTCGAGGAGCGGGCGGAGGCATTGGGCAAACTGCTCCTCCGAGGTGCCGCGAAGCGAGAGGGGGAAATCGAAGGCATGGCTGGCCTGCGGTAGCTCCCCCCCCGGCAACGGCTCGAGCGGCTCGGCCCGTTCTCCCGTGAGCTCCGCCAGCCGGCGCACCAGCAGCGGGCCGAAGCGCGACGCCAGGCTCTTGCGCGGGAGCCGCATCACTCCACCGATCGAATCGATCCCGACTTCACGGAGCTTCTGGAGCGTGCCGCCATCCAACCGCAGCCCCGTGGCCGGCAACGCATCGACCAGGCCCCCCGGCGCCACCACCACGCTCCGCCGCCGGCCGCGTGGCGCCGGCTCGCCGGCCAGCGCCGCCAACCGATCGACATGGTGGGCGGCGGCCCAGGCGGCTCCGGGGGTGTCGGCGATCGCCCCGCGGGCATGGAGGCCCCGCGCGGCGAGCGTCCACACGGCCGTGCGCGCGAGTCTCTCTTCGCCACCGAAAAAGCCTGCCGTGGCCGTGACATCGAGATGAAGGCACTCCGGCCGTTGGTGCTCGCCCCCGCTCTCCACCGCCACCGCCGGCGTGAAGCGCCGACACCAGCGGGCGATCTCGAGCAGCGCGTCGCGGTCGGCCACCGGATCGTCATGATCGATCCAAGCTCGGCGACAGGCGTGCGCGCCATGGACAAGCGCCACCGCTGCCATCGCCTCGGCCAGGGGCATGCCGGCATGGATCGCTACTCCATCGCCGACCGTTGCTGGCCCGGCCCTCTCGCCCCCGGCCTGTGGCGCTGCCGGACGACGGGGAATGGCCCAGGCCACCACCGTCATCGCGCCTTGTGGCTGGCGCTGGCAGACGAACACCGGCCCGTGCCGCAGCTCGGCGTTGCCACTCAACCGCCGCTGCACCGGCCAGCGCGGCAGCCAGAGGGTCAGGATGCGCGGCACGACAGCCCTCCCGCTCCATTGCCATCGGAGAGCGTCCCTGGCGACCAGGGCCGACCGGCCAGCGCGGTGCTACTCCACGGGCCGCCCCTGCGGAGGCTGTTGGTGGTGGCGTCGCCGATCGCTTCGCGGCCGGTGGCCAGATCGAGCGCGATCTCCACCGTGGGCACATCGGGGGGCTGTTCACACGCCCATGGCCCCTCCTGAAGCGACAGTCGCAGCCGCCGAACCGCGAGCGAGCCGACGGCGGGCGCCCAGCGATGCGACGAGAGGGGATCGTCGTCCCCCCGAAAGCGCCCGAGCATCGGGAGAGCCGCCACGTTGAGCCGGGCCTCGGCCCACGACGGCTCGCGCCGGGCCGCCACCGGCCTCACCAAAAATCCCACCGTGCCGCTGCCGCGGGCCGCCAGCTGCCAGCGTCGCATCGCCGTATTGGAGACGCGCTTTGGCCAGGCGAGCACGGCCGTCACGCCGGGGCAGCGGAGCGCCTGATCGATCGCCCAGATTTCGTCCTCGTCGCGCGACGGCCGAACGACGACGAGCGCCCCAACGGCGGCCCCGCCGGCTTTCGGCTTCGCCGCCGCAGGCCCTTCGAGCCACGGCATCACCGCCGGCGGATGAAACCGCCCCTGACGATCGATCACGAGGATCGGCCCGGCAGCCCCCTCGGGCCGGGCCACGCGCAGCCTCCCGGCGACTGCGAAGGCGAGCGTCGCCGCTCCCGACGCCGGCCCGCCGATCCATTCGATCAGGCTGCCGCTGCCGATCCCGCCGGTCGGCAGGAGCCGATCGATCCCCCGGAAACCGCTCGGGAAGATCGCCCGCGGCGCGCTTGCCGTGGCATCGCCAGGCTCGAGGCAGGTCCAGACGCTTGTGCCGGATTGGCTGGCAAACTGGCTACCGAATTGGCCTCGAGCCCCCCCTCCGGCCCGGCTCACGACGCCCCGGGCCACGAGATCAGCGAGGCTGCCGGAGGTCGTGTCGGAGGTTGTCGTGTCGTCGGCCACTGGTCCCGCCTCCCGCGAAATGTGAACGCGCGTACAGTACCCATCGGCAGGCCGACCGTCAACGCTCCATTCGGGAAAAGTTTTTCGTCGCGGTGCAGCGTCGACTCGCGCCCGACAGGCCGCACATCCCCGGAAGGGGACCGCCATGCGCGAGGGCAGACGTGAGGCTTCCCTGAGCCGATGCTGACGCCCCACGGATCGAGGGGATAGAATCGATAAGAACTCACGGAATCATTCACGTCATGCCACACCTGCACATCACCGACCAGAAATCACAGGCCGAAGCGGATCGCCGGGCATGGAGAAGGCGGACGCCGGAAGAGCGGCTCGACGAAGTCGAGCGGTTGAGGGTCGAGGCCGGAAAGTTCCTCTATGAATACCCAACCCGACTTCGAAGACTTCTTTCGATTGCTCGAATCGAACGGCGTTGAGTACATGGTCGTCGGTGGCTACGCCGTCGCCTTCCATGGTTACCCACGATTCACGAAGGACATCGACGTGTTCTTCGAGGCCTCGCCGGCCAATGCCGCGCGGCTGCGTGCCGCTCTTGTGGCCTTCGGATTCCAGGCAAAGACCGATTGAGGTTCTTGCCAGTGCCTCGGGCGTCGGCCTGCTTGCCGGGATACTCGACGCTTCTTCGAGCCTTGACGCGGGGCATGCGGCGCTCGGCCGCAGCTCGGCCGAGCGGCTCTTTGCCAGGCTTGCGACGGAAACGACGGCGACGAGCGTGCCGGGGATTGATTCTCCAGAACGATTTGCTATCAAAAACGGTGGGGGTGCCACCCTCTCGAGTCGTATGTCGTTGTCGTCACCAGACCGAGCGGGGAGCTCATGAACATCTGTCGCCGGCTGATGTGGGCTGTTGTGTTC
>CAJAYZ010000435.1 GCA_903949225.1 uncultured Planctomycetaceae bacterium | reverse complement strand
GCCACAGCGGCGCCTCGCGGAGATAGGCGTGGGGCAGGTTGTCGGGGCGGATGTGGATCGCGCCCTTCGTGCCGACGAGGGTGAGAGAAAAATTGGGCTGCTTCAGCCCTGCCTCGCGGACACTCGCAAAGAAACCGACCGGCCCGTCAGCCAGTCCGAACATCGCCTCCACCGTATCGCCGGCGATCAGCCCGATGCCCTCCGGGGCTTCCTTGGCGTCCGCCTTCGTGATCGGCCAGCCGTCCCGCGTGATCGTGGCCTGGCACCAGCGGGGAGCCCCGCCGAGGTCGGCCATCATGTCGAGGACATGGCAGCCGAGGACCCACAGATCCTCCGCGCCACCGCGGGCGTCTTCCTTTCCGCGGCCCCTCAGTTCCAGGAGCCGGCCGATGCGGCCGTCCTCGACGAGATCGCGGACGATTCCATACGTGGGGCTGTGACGATTGACCATCGCCAGCGCGAGTTTCGTGCCGGACGAGCGGCACGCGGCGATCACCGCATCCGCCTCGGCCGCCGTGCGGACAAAGGGCTTCTCCATGAAGATCCCCTTCACCCCCGACTCCGCCGCCGCGATCGCCATCTCCGCATGGCAGTCGATGTGCCGCATGCAGAGCGAGACGATGTCCGGCTTTACCTCCGCGAGCATGGCACGCCAATCGCGGGACGCCGTCCCGGGCGCACCGCCATCGAGACCGAGCCGCTCGACAGCCTTCGCCAGCCCCTCGGCCGACTCGTCGGCCACGGCGACGAGGGTCGTCCCGTCGACCGCAGTCCACAGTTGATCGATCGCATGCCCCCAGTCGCCCCGGCCCGTCCTGCCGATCACCGCGACGCGCATCGGTTCCATCGTTGTCCCCTCAGGTGCCTTGCATTCTCGCAGGAACCGGCGTGCTGCCGTCCCCAGCCGAAGCTTCAAAAGCGTATGATTCTTCCCGCCCGGCGGCAGTTGTAACACAAGCCCCGGCCGAGAGGTGCTACGCCGATGCCCTGCGACCACCAGCACGACCACGATCATGGACATGCCGGCCATCGGCATCATCAGCACTTTGCCCCCGAGCGATTCGATCGGGCCATGGCGATCGGTGTGGGGCTGAACTCGACCTTCGTGGTCATCGAGATTCTGGCCGGTTTTTGGTGCGGCTCACTCGCGCTGGTGGCCGATGCCGGCCACAACGCCGGCGATGTCGTCGGCCTGCTCCTGGCGTGGGGCGCCTCGCGTCTCGCCCGTCGTCCCCCTACCCCCCGCTACACCTGGGGCTTCCGCCGGTCGACCATCTATGCCGCCCTTGCCAATGCGGTCCTCCTCATTGTCGCCTGCGGAGGGATTCTCTGGGAGGCGGCCCACCGTCTCCGCGAACCAGTTCCCGTCGCTGGGCCGTGGGTGGTGGTCGTGGCCGCTGCGGGCGTCGTGATCAACACGCTCACCGCCCTGCTGTTCATCCGCGGATCACACACCGACGCCAACATCCGCGGCGCTTTTCTCCACATGGCTGCCGACGCCGCGGTCTCGGCCGGGGTGGTGGTGGCCGGGATCGTCATCGCGCTCACCGGCCTGACATCCATCGACCCGCTGGTGGGAATCGCGATCACGCTGGGAATTCTCGCCAGCACCTGGGGGCTGTTGCGTGAGAGCATCGATCTCACCCTCGATGCCGTGCCGAGAGGGATCGATCCCGCCGCCGTCACCGATCTGCTGGCCGCAATCCCCGGCGTGAGCGAGGTCCACGATCTCCATGTCTGGAACGCGAGCACCTCGGAGACCTCGCTCACGGTCCATCTGGTCGTCCCCGATGAGAACGGACACCAGCGCGTTCTCGCCACTGCCTCAGAAGACCTCCGCAGCCGCTTCGGCATCGCCCACACGACGATCCAGTTGGAGTGTGCGGAGGCATGCCAGGGCTGCCCGCAGCGATCCGCCGACAGCCTGTGAGGATCGCGGAGGCAAAGGCGCACCGCCCGGCGGATCAGGCCGCCGAGCCGCTCACCGTCGTCGGCGGAACCTTGGCCGACATCGCCACGGGGAAGAAGCGGCGAAACCGCCATTCGGTCCATGCGGTCAAGACGGCCGCGAGGAAAACCACCGACAAAGGCAGCCAGCGCTGAACAGCGGCAGGAATCGATCGCTCGACCATCATCCAGCCAGCCACGGCCCCAGCCAGAGCGAGGACGGCATAAAGCACCGCAACGGTGGCATGGCTCACCCCCGAACGAACCAGCCGATGAAAGAGGAACTCTCGGTGCGGCTCGAGCGGATTGTGGCCAGTGCACACCCGGCGGATCACCGAGAGGAGTGGGTCGTAGATGTAGGGCCAAGCCGCCATAGCCAGCGGCAGGAAGACTTTTTCCGTCGACCCGGTCACATCAAACAGGGTCAGGGCGGAGAAGAAGGTCCCCAGAAAAGCGCTCCCAACGTCCCCCATGAACACGCGGGCTGGGGACCAATTGAAGACGAGGAATCCGGCGGCGGCGGCCCCCACGAAGGACGACAGCAGAACCACCGGAAAGTCGCCATCCGAAAACGCGATGCCGACGAACCCGGCAGCCACGGCAACCGCACCGAGGGCCGCCATGCCGTCAGATCCATCCATGAAGTTGAAGGCGTTGATGCATCCGACCACCCACACCACGCTCAGGGGCCAGGCCAGCCAGCCGAAGTCCACAAACGGCAGCGCCGGCAGGTGGAGCCCACGCACTGGGCCCACCACAAAAACGACGCCCACCGCCACGCCGATCTGGACGACGAGCCGGAGCGTTGCCCGCAGCGGACGGATGTCGTCCCAGAAGCCGACGACGGCGATGACGAAACTGGGAAGGATGACGCCCATCGCCACCGGAAACGCATAGGCCGGCCAGCGGAAACAGACCGCCGCCGATGCCAGGCAGGCAGTCAGGACCATCGGCATCCCCCCGCCGCGGGCCGTGGGCAGGGAGTGGGCGCTGCGACCACTGGGCACATCGACCAGCCGGAGGCGTGTCGCCAGCAGGATCATCACGTCGACGAACACGGCCGTGACGACGAACACCACCAGGGCCAGTCCCGGCCAGAGGATCGACTCGAGCGAATCGAGCGTGGGAAAGAGACGCTCCGGAGTGATCGATTCGTTCACAACCGCGACTCCTGCGGGCCGTCGTCACCACCGACCGGCGCGATCCCCACCGACGAGGTCGTGCTGTCGAGAGCGGCGATCTCCATCAGCACCCCTCGGGCGGCTTCCGGCCCTTCGCCGAGGATTGCCCCCTTGAGGTCGCCGAGCCACTGTCGAACCTCGGCCAGGGGGCGGCTGGGGCGGGAAACACGGAACACCTGGCTGCTTCCCAGGCGCTGCCTCGACTCGTCGTCGAAGAACAACTCCTCCGAGAGTTTCTCGCCGTCACGCAGACTGCTGAAGCTGATCTCGACATCCCCCTTCGGCACTCGCATCACGAAGGCCAGGCTCTTGACGAGTTCGACGATCCGCACCGGCTCGCCCATGTCGAGGACGTAGGTCTCGCTCGACTCGGCGACGGCTCCGGCAAACATCACGAGCCGGGCAGCGTCCGTCGACGTCATGAAGCTTCGGGCCACTTCGGGATGGGTGACGACGATCGGCTGTCGGCGCACGAGGAGCCGGGTGAAGATCGGCACGATTGTGCCGCTGGAGCCGAGGACATTCCCGAACCGCACCACCACGAACTTCGTCGCCGATCCCTCGCCGAGAGCTTGGAGGAAACGCTCGGCGACGAGCTTCGAGGCCCCCATCACCCCCGTCGGGTTGACGGCCTTGTCGGTGGAGAGGGCGACGAACGTCTTCACGCCGTGCGCCTCGGCCAGATCGGCCAGCCCCGCCGTGGCGAGGATGTTGTTCTCGATCGCCTGGGCAGGGTGCCCCTGAAGCATCGGGACATGCTTGTAGGCGGCCGCGTGGATGACGATCCCGGGCCGGTGCTCCCGGAAGATCTCCTCCATCCGTTCGCTGTCATGGATGTCGACGAGGCACGGCGTGAGGCCGACAGCCCCGTCGCCGGATCCGGCGACCCGCTCCTCCAATTCGCCATGGAGGTCAAACAGACTGCATTCCGAGCGGTCGACGAGGAGGATCCGAGCCGGATGCAGGGAGACGAGCTTCCGGCAGATATCGGCACCGATCGATCCCCCGGCTCCCGTGACCATCACCGTCTCACCACTCACCCACGAGGCCACGGCCTGCCTGTGC
>CAJAYZ010000434.1 GCA_903949225.1 uncultured Planctomycetaceae bacterium | reverse complement strand
TCGGCCTGGGCGTTGTGGGAATCCTCTACGGGGCGCTGGTAGCGCTTGCGCAGACCGATCTCAAGCGACTCATCGCCTATTCTTCGGTGAGTCACATGGGCTACTGCGTGATGGGCATCGCGGCCCTCGAGCCAGTGGCCGTCGAAGGGGCGACGCTCCAATTGATCAACCACGGTCTCTCGGCGGCGGGGCTGTTCGCACTGGTCGGGATGATCTACGAGCGTTACCACACTCGGTCGATCGCGAATCTCGGTGGGATCGCGGCGCGGGCCCCGTGGCTGGCATTCATGTTTCTCCTCTTCACCTTCTCGAGCATCGGGCTGCCGGGCCTCAATGGATTCGTCGGAGAGTTCATGGTGCTCCTCGGCTCGTTCCAGAGGGCCTGGGGAGGCGTCGCCGCCGAGTGGCGGACTCCGTATCTGACGATGGCGGTGGCTTCCGTCGCGGGCGTCGTCCTCGGCGCCTGGTACATGCTCTGGGCGGTGGAACGGGTGTTCTTCGGGGCGTCGCGGCAACCTCCCGCGCACGACCATGCCGACCACGGTCAGGCTGCCCCTTCCGCTGCCGAACACGGCGCGGATGCTGGTCATGCGGGTCATGGTCATGCTGGGCATGGCCACGGCCACGCGGCTGCCGAGCCGACCGACGACCTCCGCTGGTACGAGTGGGTGGCGCTCGCGCCCTTGGCCCTGTTCGTCCTCTGGATCGGCCTCTTCCCGGCGACCTTCCTCGAGCCCAGTGCCGTCGCCGTCCGCACGGCCATGGCCCCCGGGGCCGCGGCCTTTGCTGCCCGGATGGGGGCCCTGCATGACGCAACCCATCCCCAGACGGCTCAGGCTGACGCCGCCACGATCCCCCCCGGCGCGGCCATCGTCCCTTCCGATCCCCCTCTCACCGCCGGCCTCGAACGAATCCCATGACCCAGACGTCGCTCTCGACTTTCCTCCTCGCCGGTCCGGAACTCACGCTCGTGGTGGCCGCCCTCGTGGCCTATCTCGGCGGAGCCTTCTGCGGACTGCGCCAGGGATGGCTCGTGGCCCTCATCGGCATCGCTGCGGCGGCCTGCTGGCCCGGGATGGGGCTCGAAGCCGGATCGGTGGTGTCGTCGGGGCCGTTCACCTTCGATGATTTCGCCGTCTTCGTGCGTTCCTTCGTGCTTCTCGCCGGAGCGGGCCTGGCGCTCGTGCAGGCGGGGGATCAGTTCCGCGGCGCGGTCACTCCCCGAAACACGCCGCGTGGCAATGGCACCTGCGAAGAGGCAGGGACGTTCCTGCTCCTCCTCGCCGGCCTGTCGCTGGTCGCCTCCGCCAATGATCTGGTCCTCCTCTTCGCCGGCCTGGAGTTGGTGTCGATCCCGACCTACATCCTCCTGGCGCTGAAGCGGACCGATGCTCAGGGGCAGGAAGCGAGCCTGAAGTACTTCTTCCTCTCGCTGGTCGCCTCGGCCCTCTTTCTCTATGGGCTCGCCTGCCTCTACGGGATCGGCGGATCGACGAGCCTCGCCGAGATCGGCACCAGGCTCCGTTCCGGTGACGGCCGGATCGTGGCCACGGCCCAGACGCTCCTCCCGGTGGCCGTCGGCATGGTGATCGGCGGAATCGCGTTCCGGCTTGCCGCCGTGCCGATGCACTTCTACGCACCGGATGTCTACGAAGGGGCTGGCCCGGGCAACGCGGCCCTCCTTTCCACCCTTCCGAAGGTGGCCGGCATCGTCGTCCTCCTTCGCCTTCTCGCCCTCGGGACCGGTGGCACGCTGGGAATGATCGCCCTCAATCAGGGAGTCGTCGGACCGGCCGGCGCCGCCTGGCTGACGTTCTTCTGGCAACTGACGGCGGTGTTGGCGGCGCTGACGATGACCGTCGGAAACGTCATGGCGCTCCTCCAGACGAACCTCCGCCGGTTGCTCGCCTGCTCCTCGATCGCCCACGCCGGCTACCTCCTCGTGGGCGTCGCCGCCGCCGCCGCGGCTGATTCGACGATCGGTGGCCGCCCCTTCCCGGGCCCCGACACTTCGTGGACCGCCACGCTGGGGGGAGCCTCGGCCACCCTCTTCTACCTCGCCGCCTATGTCGCCGCGACGATCGGTGTGTTCGGGGCGCTGGCGTATCTGGGGCATCGATGGCCTGAGTGGTCGGCCGGCTCGGCCCCGCGGCCACCGCGCGAGGAAGTTGCCACGATCGACGACCTCAACGGCCTGTCGGGCACCAACCCTGTCGTGGCCTTCTCGCTGGCCACCTTCCTGCTCAGCCTTGCCGGCATCCCGCCGCTGCCCGGCTTCTGGGGCAAGCTCTCGCTGGCGATGGCCGCGCTCGAGGTTGACTGGACGGCGAAGGCGACCCCGGGAAGCCGCCGCGTGTTCTTCCTGGCGCTCGCCGTGATCCTCGTGATCAACGCGGCGATCGCCGCCGCCTACTATCTGCGGATCGTAGCCGCCATGTACTTCCGCTCCGCCAAGCGTGGCGTGCAGGCTGACGGCGGCCTCGGTGCCGGCATCGCGATGCTCGCGGCGCTGGTCGTGATGGCGATGGTCACCCTCCAGCCGCGGCCGCTGTTCTCCGCCGCAGCCCGGGCCGGGGCGTCGATCGCGGCACCGAGCACCATCGGCGGATTCACTCCCCCCCCACCGCAAGCCGTTGCAGCCCCTCAGGCCTTGATCCAACCATGACGACTCCCGATCGCTCTGCTGTCACCCTTGTCCTTGCCGCCATCGCCGATCCGGAGACGGGAAGGCCGCTGACCGATGCCGGGCAGGTGGTGTCGACGGACGTCGAAGCCGGCAGGATCGCCGTCGCCGTCGGGCTCACGAGCCATTCCGCAATCCTCCACGCCGCCACGCGGGCACGGATCGAGGAGATGCTGCGGGCCCGGTTTCCGACGGTCGCCAACGTCGAGGTGACGATCACGCCCCACGAGCGGGCGCCGATGAAGCTCGGTCAGATCGGCCTCGAGGCGAAGAGCGTGATCGCCGTCGGCTCGGGTAAGGGGGGCGTTGGCAAGAGCACGATCGCCGCGAGCATCGCCATCGGTCTGGCCCGCGCCGGGAGCCGGGTCGGACTGCTCGACGCCGATGTCTACGGCCCGAGCGTGCCCCATCTCCTCGGCCTCTCCGGCCGCCCTCAGATCGAAGAGGGAAAGATCATCCCCCCGCGGCTCGATCTGCCCGGGGCACCGATCTCCATGCCGACGATGTCGATGGGCTATCTCGTGCCTCCCGGCGAGGCGGTCGTGTGGCGTGGGCCGATGCTCCATGGAGCGATCACGCAGATGCTCCGCGACACGGCCTGGGGCCCGCTCGATTACCTCATCATCGACATGCCGCCGGGAACGGGCGACATCGCGCTGACGCTCTCGCAGGTGCTCCCACTCACCGGGGCGGTCGTCGTCTGCACGCCGCAGGACGTCGCCCTCCTCGATGCCACCAAGGCGATCGCCATGTTCCGCAAGGTAAACATTCCGGTGCTGGGGATGGTGGAGAACATGAGCTTCTTCGTCTGCCCTGACACACTGAAGCGGTACGACATCTTCGGCAATGGTGGCGCTCGGCGGACGGCCCAGGAACTCGACATCCCCTTCCTCGGCGAGGTGCCGATCCAGATCCCGATCCGCGAACATGGCGACGCCGGCACGACCGCGTCGAATTTCGACGATCCGGCGGCTCGGCCCTACCTCGAATCGATCTGCCAGCGCCTCGTCGGCAACCTCGCTGCCGCCCACGCCGCCCGCCCGCCGCTCCCGTCGCTGCCGGTGCTGTGACGCGAGGACGTGTGTGGCGGCGCCACGAGCCGTCGATCAGCCGTCGGTGTGCTCGAGGGACGTGACGATTCGGGAGGCGATCTCTTCCGGGGTGGCGTCGATCCCCACCACGATCGGCCGTTCGTCGGGGGTGGGGCGCTCGAGCGCGGCCAGTTGGCTGTCGAGCAGCGTCGCCGGCATGAAGTGGTCGCGGCGGGCACTGATCCGGGCGCGAATGAGCTCCGGGGAGCCGTCGAGCGACACGAGCCTCACGCCCAGCCTTCCCACTCCCATCCGGTCGCGGTAGCGTCGGGCGAGAGCCGAGCAGGCGAGGACGAGCCCTCCGTCGCCGGCGAGGGTGGCCGTGATCAGATCGGCCAGGGAGTCGAGCCAGGGCCATCGTTCCGTGTCGGTCAGCGCGATCCCGCGCGACATCCGCTCGACGTTGGCCGCCGGGTGGAAGTGATCGGCATCCTGGAACGCCCACCCGAGCCGGTCGGCGAGCGCCCGTCCGACGACGGTCTTACCGATCCCACTGACCCCCATTACGACCACCACCCGCGTCGGCCCGTTCATCGTCTCGCTCCCGCAGCCGGTGAAGGTCTTCGCCCGCCCATGATCAGGACAGATCAGGACAGATCAGGACAAATCAGTAGAGCGCCACCCAGCCGCCGTCAGCGTAACGGCGGATTGGCTGGGGGGTGTAGCGCATCTGCCGGCCGAGCTGGCGCACCTCGGCCGCCCGCCTCCCCAGCCCGGCCCACTCCCGCAAACCGGCCCGCATCGGGCGCCGGGCCGGCGGCAGGCCCCAGGCATCGCAGGCGTGGCGCCACAGCGTGTCGAGGTGCCGGCGACGGGGATGGAGGGTATCGAAGCCGTACCAGGCCCCCGGCTGATCGATCGTGGCGAGCCCGGCGGAGGCCGCCAGCTCGGCGATCCGGCCGTCGAGCTCGGCTGCGGCCGAATGGATCCCTTCGATCGACAGCGGACAGCCGGGCACGAAGAGTGTCTTGAGGGCCCGGTAGCGCACCGGCCCGACGCGGCGCACCGCCTCGAGCGGGAGCCGCGCGATCGCCACGGTCGCTCCCCGGTCGACGAGCCGGCCGACCGCTTCACGGACCCAGGCCGCCACCTGTGCGGGCGGAAAGCCGTAGAGGAGATCGTTGCCGATATCGGTGACCAGCGCCACGCATCGCCCGCCATCCATCGCTTCACGATTCAGAGCCCGCCACAGGCCGCACCCCAGGATCGACGGCAGGCGTCGCATCCACACCCGGCTATTGGCGCCGTAGGAACGGCCATGACCCGCGGCCACGAACAGGTCGACCGGCCCGTTGGCTCTCCCCCGGATCGCCGTATTGAACCGGGCCAACCCGCGGGAGACGTTGCTGGCACCGAGCACAACCGCCGTGAGACGGTGGTCGCCGGCCGGTTCGGCAGACCCTCCGGGCATCAGTTCCATCGCCTCCAGGGGGGCGACTGCTGCAGGCTCTGGTAGCAGGCCACGGCGAGCATCGCGAACATGATCCCCAGATACTGCTCGCCACGGTTGAAGGCGAGGTAGGCGAGCCCGCCGCCGACGACGAGCCCGATGATGGCGGCGATCCTGGCGGCATCGGCCACGCCACAGGTCTCCATCCCCTCACGGACCATCTGCCCGCCGTCGAGCGGCGGCACCGGCATGAGATTCAAAAGCGGCCAACAGACGTTGACGTAGAGGAGGAACTCGACGAGCGCCCAGGCGTAGCGAGACGAGAACGGCCTTCCCTCATAGAGCCCCAACGCCTCGCCGATCGCCGAAATTGGAAACGGGGCGAGATACCCACCGACCCGGAGGACGACGATGATCGCGGCAGCGAGGAGCAATTGGGCGGCCGGCCCGGCCGCCGACACGACAAACCTTTCGGCGGGACGGAGGTGCCTTCGCCGCCCCCAGCCGTCGGGGATCGCCAGGCCGCCGAAGTGGTAGAGGACGATCCGGGCATCCTGGCCGAAGCGTCGGTACATGAGCGCGTGGCCAAGCTCATGGACGAGGATCGAGAACAGGACCACCGCCGTCCAGATGGCGAGGTAGAGGAGCAACTCTCGCTGGTCACCGCGGGCAAACGATCGGCACACCCCCCAGCCAATGAGCGCCGTGCCGACCCAAAACAATCCGGAGATCCGCACCGGCACGCCGGCGACGCGGAAGTCGATGTCGAACGGCGTCTGCTGCGGTTCGGCAAGCATCGTGGCGGGACGTCCTGGATTGAGGGGGAGAATCGGGCGCCGCTGGAAAACCCAGGGGAACGGGGCGCCGTCCTGCGGAGCACCCCGCGACGGCAGGGACGGGCGGCAGGCCACAGGGAAAGTGTAGCGTCAGGCCGCGCGGATCGACGTCGCCCGGGCCATGGCTTCATCGACGCCGTCCACCGCGGCCGCAGGATCGTTGCCGGCGGCGATCGCCAGGACGGCCGCAGAAGCCCGCGACGCCGAACCGGAGCGGGCCACCCTGGCGGCGACTTCGTCGAGCCGTTCGACGACCGACTGCCGGGCTGCGGCATCGGTGAGCCAGATGACGACATGTTCGGCGGCCCGGTCGGCCGGATCGGCGACCGCGAGGTATTCGGGATAGATCGCGTCGGGATCTGCCGGAGGAACGACCGTCGGTGGGGAGAAGACGCCACGCACCGGCAGGATCGGATCGGGCACCGCCATGAGATTGACCAGCGTGATGAATCGGGCGTGCCGGAACCAGCTCTGAACGATGTAGGCAAACCCGCCGATCCGGTAAATGATCACCGCAGGGAGCCTGGCGGCGAGGAGTTCGAGCGACACCGAGCCACTCACGGCCATGGCACAACTTGCCTCGGCCATCAGGCTCCGCGTCTTCCCGGCCACGATCTCCACCGCGCTCCCCCCAGCGCCTGCGATCATCTCCCGGACAACCTCGGCGTGGCGGTCATGGAGGACGGCCACGACAAACCGGGCGTCTGGCACCCGGCGGGCGACTCTTTCTCCTCCCCGCAGCAGCGACGGCAGGTTGGCGCTGATCTCCTGGCCGCGTGATCCCGGAAGGAGGAGGACCAAGGGCCCCAGGCCGGAGGGCGCCTGTGTTTCGGTGGCCCGGGGGAGGGGATGGGGGTGGGCAGCCTCATCGAAGAATGGATGGCCGACGAGCGTCGAGGCGATCCCCTCGGCCGTAAACCAGTCGTGCTCGAACGGCAGCGGCGCCAGGACGTGATCGACGAGCCGGCGCATCTTCTCCTTCCGCCAGCTTGCCCATGCCCAGATCTGCGGCGGGCAATAGAAGACCACCGGAATCCCATGCCGTTTCGCGCGCCACGCCAGCCACCAGTGGAAGCCGGGGAAGTCCACGAGCACGCAGACATCGGGGCGGTGATCGAGGAAGCTCCGCTCGGCGCGGCGGGCGAGATCGACAAACCGGTGGATCGAGAGGATCACCCGGAGGAACCACATCACCGCGAGCCTCGTCATGTCGGCGACGAGATCGACCCCCTCGGCAGCCATCTGCGGCCCGCCCAGCCCGACACACTCGACGTCGGGGCAGCGCTCGCGCAGCGCTCGGGCCAGAAGGGCGGCATGGTGGTCGCCGGATGGCTCGCCGGCAGAGAGGAAGACGCGCATGGCCAATGGCTCCGGGGAGGCCAGCGCGCAAAAAAACTCCGCACGGGCAAAGGCTCCCGTGCGGAGTATTTCATCTCCAACCCCACCGCCCTAGGGCAATTCGCAGCCCTGAAACGGGGGACGTTGGTGGGGGTTCACTTCTTGACGGCTTCGAAGGCGTTCTTGTCGCCGCCGAACACGAGCGTGACCTTCTCCTCGTCGGAGGCCTTCTCGACCTTCCCCTTGCAGTTGTTGCAGCAGAAGGTCACCTCGGCATCACCGACGGCGAGTTTCGTCTCGGGCTTGGTAGCGCCACCGGAGAGCGGGCAGCACTTCTGGGTCAGCTGGCCGGTCGAGACCATCTGCTGGTGGGCCTTGGCGGTGAACTTCGCCGAGTCGCCCTTGAAAGCACCGGCACAGTTGTCGCAGCAGAAGTAGACCTTGCCGCCGGCGAAGTCGGCGTGCTTGGCGGGATTGCAGGCCTTGCCGGACACGGGGCACTTGGCGTCCTTCGGCTCCTTCGGGGCGGCGGAGACGACCGCCGAACCGACGAGCAGGGCAACAAGCGAGAGCGCGGCGGCGATGCGGAACATCTTCATCATAGGAATCGAGACTCCTGGGAAGCGGAAGTGAGGGAATCATCAAACAGACAATTTCGTCATCATAGGAGTCTCTGGAGGGCAGAGCAACCGGCAAAACCGCTTTTGCCAGTCTTTTCGAGGGTAGAATTTCCCTCGTCCGGATGCCCCCCACTCGGCCGCCGCCGGGAGCCAAAAAGCCGGCCGTTTCGGAGTGCTGGCCCCCGTTAGCCCCCGTCGGCAGCTTGACCGGCCCGGGAGAGGTGCCGCGGCTCCGGCAGCCCGGCGGCCACGATCGCCCCAGCGGCGATGACCCCGGCCCCGAGGATGAACACCGGCTCAAACCCGAGCCGATCGACCGCCCACCCCACCAGCGGAGAGAGGACGAACGGCGCCGCCAGGGCCGCCCCGACGATGCTCACATAGCGGGGGTGCTCGGCGGCCACCGGGGCCAACTCGAGGGCGTAGTTGGTGAACAGCCGCAGCGACAGCGGATTGAGCCCCAGCGGCAGGTAGACGAGCCAGAACCACTCCGCTGCCGCCCCGTGCGGCCCACGGGCCAGGGCCGTCACCAACAGCGGCGTCAGCGACGACAGGGCCACGAGCCAGACGAGCACCAATCTCGTCCCCCGCCGGTCGGAAAGCGGGCCGACCACGAGACTGGCAGCCCCCGTGGCGGCATTCTGGACGATGACCCAGGTCAGCAGGCTGCCGATCTGGCTCCCGAGCCGATCCCGCGCGAAGGCCTGGTAATGGGGGAAGAGCATGAGCACCGCGGAGAAGCAGGCGGCCACGCACGCCAGACGGACGAGGCTCGGATCCCCTGCGAGGGTCTGCCGCCAACCATGAATCCCCTCCCGCCAGGCCGACAACCAGCCGCGCCCGGCCGATGCCACCGCCGGGGATGCCAGTTGGGGGCGTTCGGGGTCGCGGGGCTCATCGAGGAATGGCGGCACGAGGGCCGAGAGCCCGAAGAAGGCCGCCGTCGCCGCGAAGATCTTCGGAAAGCCATCCGTCTCCTCGAGCCAGCGACCAAGCCAGAGGAGGGCCGCGGCGATCGCCAGGACGCTCCCCAACGAGACGCTCACGAGCATCGCCCGGCCGCGGTGCCCTGGGGCGATGAGCTTTCCCTGGAGGGCAGCGACCCCGAGCTGATTGAGCCCGTTGCAGGAGGAAAAAGCGGCGTAGACGACGAGGAAGAGGATCGCCAGGAGGTCGGGCCGCCGGGTCTCGAGCGGCGTCCACGCCACCGCCAGCAAGGCGAAGCAGGCGGCCATGAGGGCGCTCGATCGCATCAGCGCCCACTTCTTCAGCGGCGCCCGCGAGAGCCGGCCGGAGAAGAGGAGCGGGGTGAGGCTCTGCCCGCCACGATTGAGCACCGGCAGGAGGCCGCGGAGGGTGCCGGAATCGACGACGGCATCGAGGACCGCCGGCATGATGATTGTCTCGGTCTTGAAGATCCACCCGATCCGGACGATCACCTGATGGATCTCGAGGGCGAGGGTGTTCCACGCGGCCCGCGCGGCTTCAGGATCGCGGCCACGATCGGCCTCGATCCGATCCCCGGGCCCCGATGCGGCGCGGCGGTCCCTGGCAGCAACGGAGCGATCCCGGGGGTGCAATCCGCGGTCCATGGGGGTACGATTCCGGAGGCAATGCGACGGTGCGCCGGCCGCAGCATGAGGCTTTGACCGTTCTCCGTCCAACCCCCATGATCGTTCCTGGCGGGTGA
>CAJAYZ010000433.1 GCA_903949225.1 uncultured Planctomycetaceae bacterium | reverse complement strand
TCTCCGTTCTACGGCCGCGGCATGAGCGAGGTCCTTTTGGGCATCGCTTTGAAGGGGGTGCCGCGTGATTCCTATACGCTCTGCACCAAGCTGGGGCGTTACGACCTGGGACACTTCGACTTCTCCGCGAAGCGGGTTGCCGAGTCCATCGACGTCTCGCTGCATCGACTGGGCACCGACCACCTGGACATCGTCCTCTGCCACGACATCGAGTTCGTCGAGATGCAGCAGATCGTGGACGAGACCCTTCCGGCGCTGAGGGAAGCGGTGGCGAAGGGGAAGGTGCGGCACCTGGGTTTCAGCGGCTATCCGCAGAAGATCTTCCGCTTCATCTGCGACCCGGCCGACGTCGACTGTGTCCTCAACTACAACCAGTACACGCTCCAGAACACGCGCTTCGCCGAGGAGACGGTGCCGTGGCTCGTGGAGCGCGGGATCGGCGTCATGAACGCCGGGCCGTTCAGCGCCCGGCTCCTCACCGATGCAGCGCTGCCGGCCTGGCTCAAGGAGCCGGAGAGCGTCAAGGAGGCGGCGCGGAAGGCGGCGGCCGCTTGCCGCGCCCGCGGGACACCGATCGCCAAGCTCGCGCTGCAGTTCTCCCTGGAAAACCCGCTGATCGCGACGACGATCGCCGGCAGTGCCAATCCGGCCAACATCCGTGACTGGGCGACCTGGGCAGCGGAGCCGATCGACCGCGAGCTGCTCGCCGAGGTGCAGGAGATCTTCGCCCCCGTCCACAATGTCGGCCATGTCGAGGGATTGCCGGAGAACAACTGACGTCGCGCAGGCGTGGTCCGCCGCCGTCCTGCCCCGAGGAGCCTCCGCCATGCGGATCGATGCCCACCAACATTTCTGGAGCTATTCCGCTGCCGAGTATCCCTGGATCGGGAAGGGGATGGAGCGGCTGGCGCACGACCACCTCCCTGCGGATCTCGCGCCGCTTGCCGCCGCGGAGGGAATTGGCGGCAGCGTTGCCGTGCAGGCGCGGCAGTCCCTCGAGGAGAGCCGCTGGCTGTTGGAACTGTCCGATGCCAATCCGCTCATCCGCGGGGTTGTCGGCTGGGTCGACCTGCGGAGCACGCACGTCGAGGATCAGCTCCGGGAGGTGGCGGAGCATCCGAAGTTCGTCGGCGTTCGGCATGTCGTGCAGGACGAGCCCGATCCGCGGTTCCTCCTCGGTGAATCGTTTCTCCACGGTATCGGAAAGCTGGCGACGTTCGGGCTCACCTACGACCTTCTCCTCTATCCGCAACAGCTTCCTGCCGCGGCGGAGTTCGTCGGCCGGTTTCCCGAGCAGCCGTTCGTCCTCGATCATCTTGCCAAGCCGCGGATCAAGGCGGGGGAGCTCGACCCCTGGCGGCACGATCTCAAGGCCCTCGCGGCCCATGGCCACGTCCTCTGCAAGCTTTCGGGGATGGTCACCGAGGCCGACTGGCAGGGGTGGAAGCGGGCCGATTTCACCCCGTACCTCGAGGTGGCCCTCGAAACCTTCGGCCCAAAACGGCTCATGATCGGCAGCGACTGGCCGGTCTGCACGCTCGCGGCCGGCTATCCCGACACGATCGGGATCGTCCGTGATTTCCTCGCGCCGCTCGCCGCCGCCGAGCGCGAGGCGATCGAGGGGGGCAACGCCGCCCGGTTCTACTCTCTTCCCGTCGGCTGACACTTCCCTTCGGATCGTTCCACCATGCAGGCTCTCCAGCTTGAAAAGCCCCACCGCTTCCGCTTTATCGACGTGTCTCAACCGGAGGCTCCGGGGCCGGGGGAAGCGGTTGTCGCTGTCCGTGCCGTCGGCATCTGCGGCACTGACTACGGCGGGTTTCTCGGCAAGATGCCCTTCTTCAGCTATCCGCGAATCCCGGGGCACGAGCTCGGCGTCGAGGTGGTGGCGGTGGGACCGGGGGTGACGAACGTCGCCGTGGGCGACCGCTGCTGCGTCGAGCCCTACATCAACTGCCAGCAGTGCCACTCCTGCAAGCGGGGGCTGACCAACTGCTGCGAGCACCATCAGACGCTCGGCGTCCACTGCGACGGTGGGCTGCGGCCGCTGTTCACGGTGCCGGCCCGGAAGCTCCACCGCTCACCGAAACTCGCGCACGAGCAGAATGCGCTCGTCGAAACCCTCGCCATCGGTTGCCATGCGATCGACCGGGGAGCGCCGACGAGTGCCGAGACGGTGCTCGTCATCGGCGCCGGGCCGATCGGGCTCTCGGCCGTCGAGTTTGCCAAGCTCTCAGGGGCGCGGGTGATCGTCATCGATCGGGTGGCGGCGCGGCTGGCGTTCGTGCGCGAGCGGATGGGGATCGCCGACACGCTCCTCGCCACCGGCGGCGCCTCCGATCTCGATGCCGTCCGCGAGCTCACCGACGGCCGGTTTTGCGAGGTGGTCGTCGATGCCACCGGGAGCAACGCCAGCATGGGAGAGGCCCTTGCCTACTGCGCCTTCGGCGGCCGGCTCGTGTTTGTGGGGATCACGCAGGCGGAGGTCTCGTTTCCCCATGCGCCGGTGATGCACCGCCGCGAGCTCTCGATCCTCGCTAGCCGCAACGCCCTCTCCCGCGACTTCACCCGGATCATCGGTCTGATCGAGGAGGGGCAGATCGACACCGCCCCCTGGATCACCCACCGGATCCCGTTTGCCGACACAATTGCCACGTTCCCCACGCTCCTCGAGCCGACCAGCGGCGTCATCAAGGGGGTGATCGAGATGCCGCAATGAGCTGTCATCCGGCTTTTGGGCCTGGCGGAGGGAGGAATCCTGCCATCCGCGCATGGCGCACGGCCTGTTCGCGCGAGCTGGCGTGGAGCTTGGCATAAATCTTGCGGACGTGGGCATGGACGGTGTGGGCGCTGATGGCGAGCTTCTCGGCGACCCCCGTGTAGGACGATCCGCGGGCCAGGAGCGCGAGGATCTCCGCCTCCCGGTCGGTGAGCGGCTGCGGCGCCTCGGCGGAGATCTCCGCCCTGAAAACCTCGACGAGGTGCCGCGCGACGATCGGGCTCATCGGCGAACGTCCCGCGATCGCATCGGCAGCGGCCGTGGCGAGCTCGGCCCCCGTGCTTCCCTTGAGGACGTAGCCGGTGGCGCCGGCATGGAGCGCCGCGAACAGGGCAGGCCTTCCGTCGTGGACGGTGTGGACGATGGTCCGCACACCTGGGTTCGCGTGCGCGAGATGGCGGATCAACTCGACGCCGGATTTGCCCGGAAGCTCCAGGTCGACGAGCAAGACGTCGATCCCTTCCCAGGCGGCGTCGGCCAGGGCGTCCTCCGCCGAGGGCCACTGGCCGACGAGCCGGAGCGTCGGTTGGCGATGGAGCGCCGCCGAGAGCGCGGCGAAGGCGTCGAAATCGTCCTCGACGAAGGCAATGCGGATCATCGGAAGGATTTCGGGTGTATATCCGGTGGAACGGACGAGGGTGTGTCGACGAAGGCGAGCGGTAGCGGCACGGCGAAGCAGACGACGGTGCCTTGCCGTCTCCGGATCGACCATTGACCGCCGAGCGCGGCGCAGCGGAAGCGCATGCTCGCCAGGCCACGTCCGCCGTCTGTCCTCGAGGGGCCTCCCTCCGCGTCGAGGCCATGGCCGTCGTCGCTCACCCGGATGCCGATGCCCCAGGGCAGAAAACGGATGACGACGCGGGCCCGCGTCGCGGAGGCGTGGCGGCGGACATTGGCGATCGCCTCCCGAACGCCTCTGGCCAGCGAGAGCGCCCCGTGTGGCGCCGTGATCGGCTCCTCCGGCACTTGGCCGCTCACCCGCCACTCGAGTGCGAGCCCGCCCGCCCTGCCGCGGGCACCGCGCTCGAGATCGTAGAGCCAGTCGGCCCAGCGCAGATCACCGGAATCGAGGACATTCATCAACTGTCTCAGCTCCCGCTGTCCCTCCGCGGCAAGGTGCTCGATACGGCCCAGCGCTTCGGTGGCCTCCGGGCTTCCCGTGTCGCGCACAAGCCCTGCCAGATGGACGAGGCTGCCGGTGGTTCCCCCCAGCCCGTCATGAAGGTCGCGGACAAGCTGCTGCCGTTCGGCGGCGCGGAGGGCTTCCTCTGCCCGGAGGCGGGCGGCATGGCTCTCGGCTGCGGCGAGCAGGTGGCGCTGGATCACCATCAGGATCGCGCCGAACGTCCACGCGATCGACCACGCGATCGCCATCAGGAAGGCGAACGTCGCGGGGGTGCGGGTGTCGAACAATCCAGCCGGGCGATCGACCGAAAGCATGCCGACAGCGCGGATGATGTTGGTCATGCCCATGACCATCGAGGCCGCCCCGGTGAATCGCGCGGAGAGCAGGAGCGCGGGATTCGTCTCACGGAGAAGCTCCCGTGCGGCGAGGAAGTGCCACAAGGCGCGCACGGCGGCGCCGCAGACGACGCGTGGGCCCAAGACGTCATCCACAAAGAGAAACCAGAGCGTCACGGCCGTGAGTGCCACGGTGGCCGCGATCGCAAGCGTGGGGCGCCAGAGACGGTGCTGGAAGGCGACGGCCCCGGCGTGGAAGGCCATCACGGCGGCGGTCGAATCGAGGGTCGCCAGGAGGATGGTCCAGGGGGAGTTTGGCAGCCACGGCCGCGCCGCGATCTCGAGGTAATTGAACGCGTGCACCGCGGCACTGACGATCCACCAGCCGAGGCCCGGCATTCCCGGCGAGAGCCGCCGGAGCACGATCAGGGCGATCAGCTGCGTCGCGCAGACCAGCGACGTGACGAAGGCGAGGGTGGCAGGGTCGAGCGTCATGTCGTTGACCCGTCGAAAGTCCTGCGGTCGCGTCTTCCCGAAATCCCACGGAAGGAGGGTGCTCTCGCCTGAGGCATACCAGTATTCGATTCGCTCGATGGCCCATCAATAGCCCGACGCATAGCCCGCTGCAAAAAAGTGGTATTGACGCTTGAAGGCTGGAAAAACGCCGTTACGTTGCGGCGTCTGATCGGTCGAAATGCCACTCTCGGAGTCTTGCGTCCCATGTCTCGGTCGTCACGCCCGGCGTCGTTGGGAATCGTTGGCCTTCTCGTCGTCGGGCTCGGCACGCTGCGCCCCGTGGTCGCCCAAACGACCGTCTATACCGGGCCCTTCTCGGGCACGATCGCCGCCGGGGCGACGGCGCGCCTCGACGACGGCGCGAGCGTGTCGGGCAACGTCGCCAACAGCGGGACGCTCCAGTTCAACATGTCCGGCTCTTCGGCCGTCGCCAACAACGCCATCATCTCCGGCACGGGCGTCGTGCGGATGACCGGCTCGGGCACGGTGTCGAGCCTCTTCGACGCCCAGACCTACACCGGCCGCACGCTGCTCGAAAACGGCACGCTGCTCATCAACTACAACGATCGCATCGGCAACACCTCGAGCGGCGTGACGTTCGACGGCGGCCGGCTGCGGATCACGAACTCGGGCGTGAACTCGACCTTCTCGACGGCCCGGGCGATGTCGCTCCTCTCCGCCGGCACGATCGACACCTCGTCGCTTGCCAACGGCAGCTACGACCAGCCGGCCTTCACCGGCGTCGTCTCGGGCACCGGCGCGCTCACGCTCGCAGCCAACGGTCTCGGCAACGGAGCCAGCGACGCCTACCTCCGCTTTGGCGGGGCGAGCACCTACACCGGAACGACGACGATCACCAGCGGCATGGTCTACGCGTCGAACACGGCGGCCTTCGGCACCTCCACCGTGGTCCTCGACGGCGGCGGCCTGGTCGCCCCCAATGCCGTCACGGTGAACAACGCCATCGTCCTTGCCGGCACGGCCAACTCCGTACGGCCGTGGACCGGCGACACGATGAACCTCGGCGGCTCGATCAGTGGTGCCGGCGGCCTTCTGAAGACCGACAACGGCACCGTGAATCTCAACGCCGCGAATACCTACACGGGCGACACGCGGATCCTGGCCGGCACGCTCAATCTGGGCCACTACTCGGCCCTGGCCGGCACCACGCTCGACATGGCGTCGGGCGACACCGGCAGCATCGGCTTCACCGTCGCCCAGACGGGCACCTACCAGATCGGGGCCCTGTTGGGCAGTAGAAACATCAACATTGGCGGTAACACGCTCGAGATCGGCCGCAACGGCTCGGGTGCTGAATACGCTGGCGTGATCAGCGGCGCCGGGGGAGTGATCTTCGCCGGCCCGTCTGAGGCGGCGATCCGCGGGGCGAACACCTACTCGGGCGGCACGGAGCTGGCCGGGGGCGTGCTCTCCCTCCAAGGCACTGGAAAGTTGATTCCAGGCACGATCAGCTTCACTGGTGGAACGCTCCGCTACAACGCAGCCGGTTCTGAGTACGACTACTCATCGCAGTTCAGCACCGCCGCCGGGCAGAACTACGCGATCGACACCAACGGCTACGACGTCACGTACGCCACACGGCTGCAGTCCAGCGGTGGATCGCTCACGAAACTGGGGGCTGGTGTTCTCAATCTGACCGGTACCACGGCGGCCCCAAACACGGTTGTGCTTGATCTGACGACCAACGTTTCAGCAGGCGGTCTGCAGGCTGTGAGCGGAACTGCTGACCTGAGGATTGGAAATAGCGGCACCGGCACGCTCAACGTCACGGGCGGCCGAGTCACCAACTCGAGTGGCTTTTTGGGCGTCTGGGACAGTGGCGTCGGCAACGCCACGGTGTCCAGCGGCACGTGGAACAACAGCGGCAACCTGATTGTGGGCGTGTCCGGCACCGGGACGCTCAGCATCACGGGCGGTAGCGTCACGAACACCCATGGCGTCCTGGGCGACGACCTGGGCAGCGTCGGCACCGCTACGGTTTCGAGCGGCACATGGGCAAACAGCGGCTACCTCTTTGTCGGCGACGACGGCACCGGCACGCTCAATGTCACGGGCGGTAGCGTCACAAACGTCGAGTGCCGTCTCGGCCGCAACGCTGGCAGCATCGGCTCCGCCACGGTTTCGAGCGGCACGTGGGCCAGTGGCAACCTGGTTGTGGGCAGTGCCGGCACCGGCACGCTCAACGTCACGGGCGGCCGAGTCACCAACTCGAAAGGCTTGTTGGGCTTCTGGGGCAGTGGCGTCGGCAACGCCACGGTGTCCAGCGGCACGTGGAACAACAGCGACTTCCTGAGTGTGGGCCAGTCCGGCACCGGGACGCTCAGCATCACGGGGGGTAGCGTCACGAACACCTATGGCGTCCTGGGCAACGACGTGCGCAGCGTTGGCACCGCTACGGTTTCGAGCGGCACGTGGGCGAACAGCAGCGACCTCTCAGTCGGCGTCGGCGGCACCGGCACGCTCACCATGTCCGGCGGTCTCGTGTCCGTCGGCGGCACGCTCAAACGGGGAACAACGGGCACCATCAACCTCAATGCGGGGGGCACGCTCCAGATCGGGACCGGCGGCGCAGGGGGCGTGCTGGGCGTGTCAACGCTCACGAACAACGGCACGCTTATCTTCAATCGCTCCAATGCCTCGACCTACTCCGGCATCATCAGCGGCTCTGGAGCGGTCACGAAGCTGGGGGCCGGCACGCTCACACTCTCCGGCAACAACACCTACACCGGGCCGACTGTGGTGACCGGGGGTGTACTTGCACTTCAGGGTGCTGGCGACATCGCTGCATCGTCGGGGGTTGATCTGGCCTCCGGAGCGGCTTTGGTGGTCGGGTCGGCCAGTGGCGATCGCACGCTTCAGATGCTCACCGGCTCAGCCGGCTCGTTCGTCGATGTGGGCTCCCGCACGCTCACGGTCGGCAATGCCTCGTCGGGCGCATTTGCGGGCGGGATCATCGGCAGTGGCGGCGGCCTCACCAAAGCCGGCTCGGGTTCGCTGACGCTCTCCGGCTCGAATTCTTTCACCGGCCAGACCACCGTCTCGGCCGGCACGCTCGTCCTCGACAGCGGCAACGCGCTGGCCCCGACCGCGGCCGTCGTCGTCAACTCCGGCGCCACGCTCCAGGCCAATCAGCCGATCCGCATCGGCTACCTCGACAGCTCAGGCACGGTGATCGGCGGCGGCAATCTGTCGTCCACGCTTACGGTCACCCGCTCGGGCAACATCGGCGGGATTGCCGACGGCTCCGACAGCCAGGGCACGTTCGCGGCCGGCGTCGTCAAGCTCGGCACCGGCACGAGCACCGTCAGCTCGCCCAACACCTACACCGGGCTCACGTGGGTCCGCGAAGGCACGCTGGCCGTCGGGACGGCCAATCCCTTCGCCGCGGCGAGCAGCCTCACGGTCGACAGTGGGGCGATCTACTCAAACGCGATCGGCTCGACGACGGTCACCGATGTCACGGTCAACGGGTCGATCCTTTCCAGCGGCGGCCTGTTGACGGCGACCGGGATCCTCGACGGCTCCGGGGCGATCACCGGTGATGTGCTCACGACGGGTGTGTTCCGGGGGAGCCAGACGATCACCGGCGACGTCGAGGTGCGGGGAATCCACGCCCCGGGCAACTCCCCGGGCATCCAGACGATCACCGGCAACCTCGCCTACACCTCCGGCGGCTCGGGGCCGAGCGTGGTCTGGGAGCTCACCGAGAACCTCACTTCCAACTCCAATGCGACGGTGTTCGATCAGGTGTTCGTCGGCGGTGATCTCGACTTCGCGACGAGCACCTCTTTCAGCATGTCGTTCGACAGCGCCGGGAGCACGGTCAATTGGGGCGAGTCGTTCTGGAACACGAACCAGCAGTGGACGGTCTGGAGTGTGACCGGCACGACCACCGGGTTCGGGAGCCTGTCGCTCGCCGTGAGCAGCTGGCTCGATGGTTCCGGGCAGGCGTTCGCCACGCTCCGTCCCGGTTCATCGTTCGCCCTGGGGCTCGGGGCCAATGGCCAGGATGTCGTGCTGAATTACTCCGTCGCCGCGGTACCGGAGCCCTCGACGATGATCCTGGCCGGACTGGGGATCTCGGTCGGTTTCGTGCAGCGTTGGAGGGCCGGCCGGAAGCGTCGCTAGGCCGATTGCCCGGGCTGGAGATCGTGTCGGGGCGGATGCTAAAGTTGGAAACGGGGCGTGTGCCCGATTCCACGCGGTTCCGAGTGCCCCGAGGTTCCGGTCACCATGCATCCACTCCGGCCCCGGGCACGGTCGGCCTCCGTCGATGGGGCCATCGCCGGCTTCACGCTCGTCGAACTCCTCGTCGTTCTGGGTATCGTCGGCACGCTCGTCGGCATGCTTCTGCCAGCGGTGCAGGGGGCGCGAGAAGCGGCCCGCCGGGGTGCCTGCGGGAACAATCTTCGCCAACTCGGTCTGGCGATCGCGAATCAGGAGGCGGCGACCGGATCGGTGCCGACATGGCGGCAGGAACTTTCGCTGGCGGAGTATCCGTCTCCGGCGAATCCGTTCTATGGGATTCACAGTTACGCGCGGTCGCCGCTGGGGCCGCTGGGGCGATTGCTCCCGTATCTCGAGGAGGCCACCCTCGCTTCGCTCTTCGACAATCGCCGCGCGCTGGTCGATCCGGTCAATCTTTCTCCTCCGTTTCCCGGTGGACTGGCCAGCCCGGCGTCCCGCACACCCGTGCCGCTGTTTGTCTGTCCTGCCACACCTTCGGGTATTCCCGCCGATTACGGGCGGTATTTGATGGCGTATGGCCTGCCGGACGGCGTCTCTTATCCGCTGCCGCGGGCTGACTACGCGCCCCTGCGGGGGATCGATGCGACCCTCGCCGTCTGCGTCGGCCTGCCTTCCGTGCCGACCTCCAACTCGTTGTTCGGAGCGGAGGACGTGGCCACGGCGCGGCGGGTGCGGTTTCGGGACGTCACCGACGGGCTCTCCAAGACGCTCTGCTTCATCGAGGAGGCCGGGAGGCAGCAACGCTGGTTCAAGGGGCGGCGCGTGCCGGCGAACGCCGCCGGCGGTGAATGGCTGACGGCCGCGTTCTACGGCGATTTCACGCTGGCCCGGCTGACGCGCGGCTTGAGTGGCGCTACCGACCTCGACCCGAAGCAGCCGGGCTGTGCGGTGATCAACATCGCCAACGACGACAATCCCTACGCCTTCCATGCCGGCGGGGCGATGACCGTCCGGGCCGACGGTGCAGTGGGGCTCCTTGCTGACTCCACCGACAACCGCGTCTACGTGGCCCTCGTTTCCCGTGATGGCGGCGAGAGCGACGCCGGCGAATAGCCGGCCGGATGGCCGCCCTCGAGCCGACCAGCGGCGTCATCAAGGGGGTGATCGAGATGCCGGAATGAGCTTTTATCCGGCTTTTTTGCGGATCTTACGGGGTTTCTGACAGAGCGTTCATGAACTGGTGCCGGGATGAATTGAGTGGTAGCTTTGAACTGCGGCCGCGGTCATCCCGCTGCCAGAAGGGCTGCAGTGACCTCATGCCGACCCGATCGCGACTTCCACGGCGAGCCGAAGTTTACCCCGCGCGGGCAGGCCGTCGGCCGACCTGCCGACCGGCCCCGGGCTTTACGCTCGTCGAACTGCTGGTCGTGATCGCGATCATCGGCACGCTCGTCGGGCTCCTTCTGCCGGCAGTGCAGGCTGCCCGCGAGGCTGGCAGGCGAGCGTCCTGTGGCAACAATCTCCGCCAACTCGGGCTGGCGGTGTCGAACCAGGAAGCGGCCCAGGGATCGATTCCAACGTGGCGTCAGGAACTGACGCTGGCGGAGTATCCGACCCCGCCGAATCCGTTCTTTCCCATCCACTCGTTTGCCCGCTCGCCGATGGGGCCGATGGGGAGGCTCCTCCCGTATCTGGAGGAAGCGGCGCTGGCGACACGCTTCGACAACCGGCGCGCCCTGATCGATCCACTGAATCTCCCGCCACCGTTTCCAGGGGGCCGGGGGAGCGCGGAGGTCCGGACGCCTGTGCCGCTGTTTGTCTGTCCTTCCACCCCGTCGGGCATGCCCGCCGATTACAACGCGTTCCTGCAGAACTTCGGGATGCCGCCCGGCGTCTCCTACCCGATGCCGCGGGCCGACTACGCGCCCCTGCGGGGGATCGATGCGACCCTTGCCGTCTGCGTCGGTCTGCCTCCCGTGCCGACCTCCAACTCGTTGTTCGGAGCCGAGGACATCGCCACAGCGCGGCGGGTGCGGTTTCGGGAGGTCACCGACGGGCTCTCCAAAACACTCTGCTTCATCGAGGAGGCGGGGAGGCAGCAGCGCTGGTTCAGGGGGCGGCGCGTGCCGGCGAATGCCGCCGGCGGCAATCTGCTCGTGGCTTGCTTCTACGGAGACTTCAACACCGCTCGACTCACGCGAGGCTTGAGTGGCGCTACCGACCTCGACCCCAAGCAAGCGGGCTGTACGGTCATCAACGTCTCCAACGACGACAATCCCTACGCCTTCCATGCCGGCGGGGCGATGACTGTCCGGGCCGACGGCGCGGTAGCGCTCCTCGCCGACAGCACCGACAACCGCGTCTACGTGGCCCTCGTGTCGCGGGATGGCGGCGAGAGCGAGTCGGGGGAATAGCCGACCTGGGTGGTCGCTCTCGCTCCTGACCCCCGTGGGGAGGTATCCTCAGTGGGGCACAACGGGCTTGGGGCCCGGGGAGGGAACCATGTTCACAGGCAAGATCCCGTCCGGCACGCTCTTTCCGGGGCGGCAGTCCGACGGTCGAGCGCATGGCCGCCGCGCGATGCTCCGCGCGAGTGCGACGGGCTTGGCGGGGCTGACCGGATTGGCCGCACTGCCCGGGGCTGCAGCGCTCCCGGGGGGAACTGCCAAGGCGAAGTCGACGATCCTCTTCTTCCTCTGCGGCGGCTCGTCGCATGTCGACCTGTGGGACATGAAGCCCGCCGCGCCGGCGGAGTACCGGGGCGAGTTTCGCCCTGTTGCCACGACGGCGCCCGGGCTTTCGATCTGCGAGCATCTCCCCCTCACGGCGCAGCAGGGGCACAGAATCGCGCTCGTCCATGGCGTCACCGATTCCGGGCTCGCCACCGGCGACCACCACGCCGGGTATTACTTCAACCTCACCGGTCACGCCCCCGACATCACCTTCCGGACAATGGGCAACGATCGTCGCCCGCTCCCTTCCGACTGGCCCCACATGGCGGCGGTCGTCGGATCGCGTCGGCCGCTCCATCCGTCGCTCCCGCAGACAATCACGCTTCCCTACCGTCCCAGTCAGGCTCCCTACACGCGCCCGGGGCAGTTCGCCGGCCGGCTCGGCCTCGAGCACGACCCGTTCTTCATCGAGGGGACCTTCAACGACCCGATGCGGTTCACGGTTCCCGATCTCTCCGTCGATGCGGCTGGTGCCGGCCGGCTCGCCGACCGCCGCGGCCTCCTCGACAGCCTCAATCGGCTCCGCCACGACCTCGATCGCGAGGTTGCCATAGGCAACTACACCCGCCAGCAGGAGCGGACGTTCGACCTCCTCGCCGCGTCAACGACCGCCGGCGCTTTCGACATCCATCGCGAGCCGGAGCATGTCCGGGCCCTCTACGGCCCGTCGATCAATGGCACAAGCCTGCTCATGGCCAGGCGGCTCGTCGAGGCGGGCGTGCCCTACATCACGGTCTTCTGGTCGGAAGAGGATCCGGTGGTGTCGAAGAAGTGCGCCAGCGGTGGCGGCTGGGACACCCATGCCAACAACTTCAGCTGCCTCCGGGAGAATCTCCTCCCGGAGTTCGACCGGGCGTTCGCCGGGCTCGTCGGCGACCTCGCCGACCGTGGGCTCCTCGATTCGACGCTCCTGCTTGTGTCGAGCGAGATGGGGCGGAAGCCGAAGATCGGCGATCCGCGGTCGGGGGGGCCGGGGGGCGCCGGGCGCGACCATTGGACATCCTGCATGAGCGTCGTCATGGCCGGTGGCGGTGTCCGCGGCGGAGTGGTCCATGGCCGCACCGATCCCCGCGGCGAATATCCGGAGGAGAAAGTGACGCCGGGCGACGTCGTGAAGACGGTCTATGCCGCGATGGGGATCGATGATCTCGAGGCGATCGACAGCCTCGGCCGCCCCTACAACCTCCTCGACGACGGCCGCGTCCTCCCGATTCTCTAGCGACTGCTGTCTCCAACACGATCGAGGAGATCGATCGGCTCGCCGTGGCCGTTGAGCGCATCGCCCGCGGCCGCGGGGAGTGAGCGGGGCTAACGACAAGGATTCAGTCGCCTGACGGCGGATCGGCGTCGACCGGCGCCAGCGCCCGGAAGAACCGCCCCGACCGGCCGACGAGGAGCGCGGGGAGGAGGACGAGGTCGCCGGCGAGGGCCGCGGCGATGAGGATCGCCAGCAGCCAGGCAAAGCGGCTCGTCGGCGCAAACGAGCTCCAGGCGAACATGAGGATGCCGCAGGCACACACGATTGAGCTTTCGGTGAGCGCGGCTCCCGAATGCCGGAACGCGCCATGGACGGCAGCGACGCGTCGCTGCCGGAGCTCGCGGCTGTCAACGCCGCCCGGCGCCTTGCGGAGCCCGCGGCGGAAGAAGGTGAGGAAGTGGAGCGTGCCGTCGATCGCCATCCCCAGCGCGATCGATGCGGTCATCACGCTGCCGATGTCGAGGGCGGTGCCTGCCCAGCCGAGGAACCCGAACATGAGGATCGTGGGGAACACGTTGGGGATCATCGAGACGAGCCCAGCCACCACGTCGCGCTCCACGACGATCATCATCAGCGTGATCACGACGAAGGCGGAAATGAAACTCGAGAACAGGTCGGAGAGGAGCGTTTTCTGGATGGCGTTGATGAGCGGCATGGCGCCGGTGTAATCGGCGACCACGCCGCGATCCGTGCCGCCATGGGCGGCGATGATGGGGTCGATTCTCGAGCGGACAACGCCAAGGAAGTCGCCGAAGTCGATGCCGGAGAGCGCCGAGATCCGGGCTGTCACGCGCCACAACTGCTCGCCGTCGACATTCCGCACGATCCGCATGTCGTCGAGGCCGGAGAGACTCTGCTGGAGCTTCCGGGCGGCAATTGAACGGGTCGCCTGGCCGCGGAGCCCGGAGCCGACGTCGAAATCGGGGAGGAACGTGGCCGCCGAGAGGACGCCGCTGATGGCCGGCATGCCCGACAGCGCCTCCCCCACCTCGCGGACCATGTCGAGCCTCTCCGCTGGCCGGATCGGCGAATCGTCGGGGAACCGGAGCACGACCTCGACCGGCACCAGCGGGCCGATCGACTTCTCGAGCCAGGCGTAATCGCGGATCACCCGACTAGCCGGCGTGAACAGCGTCTCGATGCTCACCGACGCGCGGATCCGTGGGATCCCCACGGCGGCCACCGCCAGAGCGATCAGGCCGATCCAGACGATGCTGCCGGCATGACGGACCATGAAACGAGCACAGGCATCCTCGGTGGCCATCGTCCGCTCGGCGGCTCCGCTCGACGGCATGATCGGCCAGCGCTCGAAGAACCCGGGGATGACGAGGAACAGCATCCCAAGGGTGAGCATGACGCCGATCGCCGCGTGGAATCCAAACACGCGGATCGGCTCGAGCTCGCTTACCACCAGCGACACAAGCCCCACCGCCGTGGTGCCGGCGGAGAGGGCGCAGGGGAGCCAGCCCAAGTGGATCGCGCGCCAGGCGACCCCGTCGAGCCCGCCGTCGGCGAGCGCGTCGACGAGGTAGTTGGTGAGGTGGATCCCTCCGGAGACGCCGAGCGTGAGGACGAGCACCGGCATGACGATGAGGATCGGGTTCATCCGGTCGCCCCAGGTGGCGAGCCCCCAGAAATTGACCCCGACGCAGGCCAGCGACACGAGAAACACGAGCAAGGCATAGCGGAGGCTGCGCAGCGACCACCAGGTGAGGAGGAGGATCACCAGCGCCCCCGGGCCCCCAAACCAAAAAAAGCTCTCCATGCTCGCTTCGTCGACCGAGACGTTGTCGATGACCGGGCCGGCGAGGTGGAGCTCGCCCTCCGGGAGCGCCGTGACCCGCGCGAGCGTTTGGCGGATCCAGGCGACGGCGGCGCGCCGGTGGGTGAGCCCGACGCGCGTGAAGGGGATCACCAGGCAGGTCGTGCGACCGTCGGGGCCGATCAGCACCCCGCGCAGCCGTTTCGTGGCCTCCTCGCTGGGGAGCGACAGCGGCGGATCGGTGAGCTTGGCTAGCGCCACACCGCCGCTGGCGATCGGCTCAAACCACGGCTCGCCCTGCGCGTCCTTGGGGCCCTCGGGGCCGGCCGCCGTGGCGAGGAAGGCGTCGACCGCTGGGGCGTCGAGCGTGCAGCCGTCCCACGACGCGATCACGACGTCGCCACTTTGGAACTCGCCGGTGAACTTCTCGTAGGCCGCCCGCGGGGCGAACGACATCGGCACCCACTCGATCGGCGACGTGGCGTCGACCTGGAGCACGCCGAGCGCCGCCGGCACCATCCATGGGGTGACGACCAAGAGGCAGAGGATCGTCGCCAGGCTCACCGGGAAGAGCCGGGAGGGCCACCGGCTGCGTGACGGCGGCAGGTCCCGGTCGGTCATGGCCTTGGCGTAGAGACTTGAGAAAGCGACAGAGAAGCTGGGAACGGACCATGAATATAGCCTGCAGACAGCCCCGGTTCAGCCGCTCACTGGGGCTGCCGGCAGCCCCCCGGCCTTGCCGTCGGGCTGCCGGGGCGTAGATTCGCGGGTCCGGTGGGCGGTGTCCGTCCCCGGGCCGAAGTTCCCCTCCACTCCAAGGA
>CAJAYZ010000432.1 GCA_903949225.1 uncultured Planctomycetaceae bacterium | reverse complement strand
CTTCACCTCCCCGTTGGCGACGATCGGCAACCGATCGGTCCTCAGCACGGTGTACGTCAACGAGATCAACGACAAGGTGACGTACGTCTTCCAGAACGACAACGGCTGGCAGTTCAACGCCATCGGCGTCAAGGAGACCCTCGGCCAGCAGCCCGGCACGGCAACCTGGTACGGCATCAACCAGTACATGTTCTACAACTTCAGCGACACGCTCGTCGGCGGCGTGCGATTGGAGTGGTTCCGCGACAACAACGGTTACCGCGTCCTCAGCCCGATCCGCAATGCGATCTTCGGCGGACCGTTCAACACCGGCTACCAGGGCAACTTCTGGGAGATGACGTGGGGCCTGAACTGGAAGCCCAACCGCAACTTCATCGTGCGGCCTGAGCTGCGGTACGACTGGTACACCCCGGACCATGGCAAGGGCCCGCTCCCCTACGGCAAGAACTTCAACGAGTACGGCCAGTTCTACGGCGGCTGCGACGCGATCTGGCAGTTTTAGTTACACGCGGCGGAAGCCATCCATGGCCTTCCGCCGGCCAAAAACAAAGTGCAACGCAGGGCCCGCCGGCCATCCGGTGGGCCCTGCGGCTTTTCTGCTCTCTGCAGTCGTGGGTATGCTGCCCCCACTTCCATTCCGGAAAAGGGGGCAATCATGGTGCGGCTGTTCGGTGATGGGGCAAGCGGCAAGCCGCTGACGAGGCGCTGGGTGATGCTCGTGCTGACGGCGCTCAGCGCCCTGCACCAACTTCCGCCGGTGGTGGCCGACAACCAACCGCTCCCCGGCACCTCTCCGCTCACGATTCAACGCCCCCTCGACGAGGTGATGATCGAGGGGATCGATCGCTTCCTGCTGCGGAAGACCGACGAAGCGCAGGCGATCCGGCGGAAGGAATGGACCGACGGGGTCGCCGATGCCGGAGGCCGCGACGCGTTCCGTGCCGGCGCTCGGGAGAAGCTCCGCGCGATCCTCGGCGTCGTCGACGAACGGGTCCCGGGGCGCGAGATGCTTCTCCGGGGAACGGCCGGAGCTCCGATCCAGATCGCCGCCACGAAGGATTGGACGGTGCTGCGGGTGTCGTTTGAGGCCCTCGACGATGTCACGGCCGAGGGGATCGTCCTCCTCCCGCCACTCCGCGACCCGCGGGCCTGGGTGGTCGCCATCGGCGATGCTGCCTGGACCCCCGAGGCCTTCGCGGGCCTGCTCGGCGAAGGGGGCGAGGCCGGGGAGGCGAGCCGGCTGCCGAGAGCGCTCGTGGCCGCCGGATGCGCTGTCTTCATCCCCACGATCCTCGATCGCAACGACGAGTTTGCCGGCAACCCGGCGGTGCGGTTCACGAACCAGCCCCACCGCGAATACATCTACCGCCCCGCCTTCGAACTCGGCCGCCACCCGCTTGGCTATGAGATCCAAAAGGTGCTCGCGGCGATCGACCGGATCGAGGCTGGCGCCGGCGCGGCCAACGCAGCCGTGCCGCCGATCGGCGTCTGCGGCGTCGGGGAAGGGGGGAGGATCGCGCTGTTGGCGGCGGCCTGCGACGAGCGGATCGATGCCACGCTCGTCTGCGGCGCCTTCGGCCCGCGCGAGGGCACCTGGCAGGAGCCGATCGACCGCAACGTGTGGCGGCTCCTCACCACCGCCTCCGATGCCGAGGTGGCGGCGCTGGTCTTCCCGCGGGCGCTCGTCCTCGAAGCGGCCCACGTGGCGGAGTTTGGCGGGCCGGCCAAGCCCCGTGAGGGACGCAGCGGCGGCGCCGCGCCGGGAACGATCGGGCAGATTCCTGCCGCCGACTTCGAGGATGAGTTTGCCACGGCCCGCGTCTACGCGAAGCTCAGCGACGCCGACGAGCGCCTCGAACGGGCCGGGAACCCTGACGCTCCCGAGCCCGCCGGCGGCACGGAGGCCGTGCGGCCGTTCCTCCGCTCCCTCGGCATCGACGTTCGCCCCGGCCCGCTCCCCAAGGCCGATGCTGCCCTCGATGCCGACGCCGTCGCCGAGACGGCCCGCGACCGGATGCGGCGCCAGGTGGAGGAGCTCTCCCGGTACACGCAGCGCTTGCTCGAGCGCGCGGCCGCCGTCCGAGCCAAGGATTGGCACGACGTGATCGCTGCCGCCCAAGCCAAGGATGCCCCCAAGGCCACCGCGGCCGTTGACGCCCACCGCGAGCGGATCCGCCGCGATCTGATCGGCATCATCCCCGATGAACTCCTTCCCTTTGCCGCCAACTCGCGGCAGATCCTCGACGACCCTGCCTTCACCGGCTGGGAGGTGACAATCGACGTCTTCCCCGACGTGATCGCCGGCGGGATCCTCCTCGTGCCGAAGGGGATTCCCGCCGGGGAGAAGCGCCCCGCCGTCGTCTGCCAGCATGGCCTCGAAGGGGTGCCGATGGATGTCATCACCACCGAGGGCCCGTCGTTTCCGATCTACAAGGCTTTTGCCGCCGAACTGGCGCGGCGGGGCTACGTCACCTTCGCTCCCCAAAATCCCTATCGCGGCCACGATCGCTTCCGCACGCTCCAGCGGAAGGGAAATCCCCTCGGCCTCACGCTCTTCAGCACGATCATCCCCCAGCACGGGCGGATCATCGACTTCCTCGAGCGCCTCCCCGAGGTCGACGCCAACCGGATCGGCTTCTACGGCCTCTCCTACGGCGGCAAGACGGCGATGCGCGTGCCGCCGTTCGAGCCGCGTTACAAGCTCTCGATCTGCTCGGCCGACTACAACGAGTGGGTGCGGAAGAATGCCGTCGACCACGCTCCCTACAGCTACGTCTTCACACCGGAGTACGAGATCTTCGAATGGAACATGGGGAGGCTCGCCAACTACGCCGAGCTGTCGTGGCTGATCTGGCCGCGGCCGTTCATGGTCGAGCGCGGGCATGACGACGGCGTCGCCCCCGACGAGTGGGTGGCGGCGGAGTTTGCCAAGACGAAGCGGCACTACGTCAAGCTCGGCGCCGGCAACAACGCCGAGATCGAGTGGTTCGACGGGCCCCATGCGATCAACGGCCGCGGGACCTACGACTTCCTCGATCGCCACCTCGACCCCGATCACAAGCTCCCGCGGAAGTGAGCCCGTCTCGAGCCCCCCGGCTCGGCATCGGGCCACCGGTCCGCTCGACGGCCTCCGGAAATTGGATCTTCGTGCCGCGCCGCGATCCGGAACTCCGCACGGACGATTCCCTCTGGGTGCGGCGTCCGAGCCAGCGCCAGGATCCGCGGGAG
>CAJAYZ010000431.1 GCA_903949225.1 uncultured Planctomycetaceae bacterium | reverse complement strand
GGTCGATGTCGTCCGTCGGGAGATCGGCCGCCTGGAGGGAATCGGCCCGGAGGGGATCGTGGCGGTCAAGACGATCCTCGAGCGGAAGTATGAGCTTCAAAAGCTCGAAGCCGTCCGCACCGCCGAGCGTCAGGCACTCCTGCTCCACGGGCTCTCCGAATCCCAGGTCGACGAGATCCTTTTGAAGCGGACGTTGCTGGGGAAGATCGTCGTCCGGGCACCGGCCGCGACCACGCCTCCCGCCGGCTCGAACGCCGAGATCACCCTCGTTCTCCAAGACCTCGCCGTCGAACGTGGCCAGCACGTCACCGCCGGCGACACGCTCGCCATCCTTACCGATCACGCGAGCCTCCTTGTCGAGGGGGAGGCCTTCGAGCAGGACATCCCGCAGATCACCCGGGCCGCTGCCGACGACCGGAAGGTTGTCGCCATCCTCGAGTCGAAGGGGGGGCCAGAGCAGAAGGTGGAGGGCCTGGAGATCGACTACGTCGCCAACCGCATCGACCCGGAGTCGCGGGCGCTCCATTTTTACGTCCGGCTTCCGAACGAGATCGTCCGAGACAAGCGCGGTGACGGTGACGGGAGTGCCCGGTTTGTCGAATGGCGTTACAGGCCCGGTCAGCGAATGCAGCTCCGCGTGCCGGTGGAGTCGTGGGCCGATTCGATCGTACTCCCCAGCGGGGCGGTGGCTCAGGACGGCGTGGAAAACTACGTCTTCCGCGTCAACGGCGACCACCTCGACCGGCAGGCCGTCCACGTCGAGCACCGCGACCCGCAAGCGGTCGTGATCGCCAACGACGGCGCGTTGTTTCCCGGCGACACGATCGCCATGACCGCCGCCCAGCAGCTCCAGCTGGCGCTGAAAAACAAATCGGGCGGGGCGATCGACCCGCACGCCGGCCACAACCACTGACAAAAAGCCCCTGCGGCGACTCCCTCGACCTCCTGCCACAAACGAATCCAAGCGCCCAATCCCAGGCGATCCATGCTCGACGCTGTCATCAAGAACGCTCTCCGCTATCGCCTGCTCACGATCGTTCTCGCGATCGCCGTCATGGCCTACGGCAGCGTCACGCTCTCCCGGCTGCCGATCGACGTCTTCCCCGATCTCAATCGGCCGCGCGTCACGATCCTCACCGAAGCTCCCGGCCTGGCGCCGGAGGAGGTGGAGACGCTGATCACGTTTCCCCTCGAGTCGGTCCTCAACGGCGCGACGGGAGTGCAGGCCGTGCGCAGCTCGTCCGGCGTCGGCCTGTCGGTGATCACCATCGAGTTCGGCTGGGGCACCGACATCTACGTCGACCGGCAGATCGTGGCGGAGAAGATCGCCCTGGCCCTCGATCGGATGCCGAAGGGGATTCGGCCGCAGCTCGCCCCGATCTCGTCGATCATGGGGCAGATCATGCACGTGGGGATGACAAGCGACACCGGGGCCACGCCCCCGATCGAGGTCCGCACGCTGGCCGATTGGGTTGTCCGCCAGCGGCTGCTGACGATCCCCGGCGTCGCGCAGGTCGTGACGATGGGAGGGGGCAGAAAGCAGTTCCAGGTGCTCGTCGACCCGTCGCTCCTCCTCCGCTACGACATCAGCCTCGCCGAGGTGGAGGCGGCGGTGCAGGCAAGCAATTCCAACGCCACCGGTGGCTACCTGAATCAGGGGGGGAACGAACTGCTGGTCCGCTCGCTCGGCCGCATCCAGTCGCTCGACGACCTCACGTCGGTGGTCATCAAGGCGACCGGCGACCGGCCGGTGGTGCTCGGCCAGGTGGCCCGCGTCGCCGAGGCAGCCCAGGTCAAGCGCGGCGACGCCGCCGTCAACGGCCTTCCCGCCGTCATGCTCGTCATTTCCAAGCAGCCGGGGGCCGACACGCGGGGACTGACGGAAAACATCTCCCGGGCTCTCGATGAACTGCGCCCGTCGCTCCCCGCAGACGTAGGAGTCAATGCGGAGATCTACCAACAGAAGACGTTCATCGACTTGAGCATTCGCAACGTCATCGAGGCCCTCCGCGACGGCGGCGTGCTCGTGGTCGTCGTGCTCTTTCTCTTCCTCCTCAACTTCCGCACCACCTTCATCACGCTCACCGCCATTCCCCTCTCGATCGTGATCACGGGGCTGGTCTTCAAATGGCTGGGGATGTCGATCAACACGATGACCCTGGGGGGGCTGGCTGTGGCGATCGGCGAGCTCGTCGACGACGCGATCGTCGACGTCGAGAACATCTTCCGCCGCCTTCGTGAAAACGGTCGCCTGCCGGAGCCGAAATCGGCGCTGCGGGTGGTGTATGAGGCGAGCAGCGAGGTCCGCAACTCCATCGTCTTCAGCACGATCCTCGTTGTCCTCGTGTTCGTGCCGCTGTTCGCCCTGGAAGGGATGGAAGGAAAGCTTTTCACCCCCCTGGGCATCGCCTACATCGTCTCCATTCTGGCCTCGCTCCTGGTGTCCTTGACCGTCACCCCCGTGCTCTCTTACTGGCTCCTTCCGGGGGCCACGTTCATGGATCATGACAAGGATGGCCTCCTGCTGCGGATGCTCAAGGCCCTCGCCGGCTGGGCCATTCGCACGAGCGTCCGCTACCCGGCTCCGATCCTCGTGACGGTGGCGGCGGCGGTGGCCGTGAGCATCGGCGTTGTCACACAACTCGGCCGCGATTTCCTGCCGCCCTTCAACGAGGGATGCGTCCAGGTCAACGTCCTCCTTCCCCCCGGCACGTCGCTCGAAACGTCCAGCGCCATCGCCGGGATGGTGGACGAGCGGATCAAGAAGGTGAAGGGGGTGCTCAACTTCGGTCGCCGCACCGGCCGCGCCGAGCTCGACGAACATGCCGAAGGGGTCAATGCCTCCGAGATCATCATCAGCTTCGATCCCGATTCCGGTCGCGGCCGCGAGGAGGTGCTCGAGGAGCTCCGCGAGGAGCTGACGCAGGTGCCTGGCGTCGTCGTGTCGGTGGAGCAGCCGCTCTCGCACCTCATCAGCCACATGCTCTCGGGGGTGAAGGCCCAGGTGGGGATCAAGCTCTACGGCGACGATCTCGGTCTTCTCCGCCGCACCGCCGAGAAGATGAAGGCCGCCATCGCAGACGTGAGCGGCGTCAAGGACCTCATGGTCGAGCAGCAGGTCGAGATCCCCCAGCTCCAGATCAGGCTCAAGCGCGACAAGCTCATGCAGTTCGGCCTGACCGCCGACGAGATCAACGGATTTATCGAGACGGCGATGAACGGAAGAACGGTGTCGGAGATCGTGCAGGGGGAGCGCAAGTTCGATCTCGTCGTGCGGCTCGACGATCCCTATCGGGTCGACATCGATGCCCTCCGCCGCCTCTCCATCAATCTCGTGGGAGGGGGAAGGGTGCCATTGGAGACGGTGGCCGACATCGTCGAAGGGAGCGGCCCCAACACGATCAATCGCGAGAACGTCCGCCGCCGGATCATCCTCCAGTGCAACACGGCGGACCGCGATCTCAACGGCGTCGTCCTCGACATTCAGGCCCGGCTCGCCCCGATCCAGGCCGAGCTTCCCTCGGGATATTTTCTCGAATACGGCGGCCAGTTCGAGAGCCAGCGGCAGGCGACGAGGATGATCGGCCTCTTAAGCCTCGTATCGCTGCTGGGCATGTTCCTCGCCCTCTACACGCTCTTCCGATCGACAAATCTCGCCCTTCAGGTGCTCGCGGCCCTACCGATGGCGGCGATCGGCTCGGTGGCGGCGATCGTGATCACCGGCCAGTCGCTCACCGTCGCGAGCATGGTCGGCTTCATCTCCCTGTCGGGCATCGCCTCCCGCAACGGCATCCTCCTGATCGCGCACTATCTCCATCTGGTGCGCCACGAGGGGGAGGGCTTCACGCCGGAGATGGTGGAGCGGGCGGGGCGGGAGCGGGTGGCGCCGATGCTCATGACCGCGCTCACGGCGGGGATCGCGCTTGTGCCCCTCGTGCTTGCCGCCGGCGAGCCTGGCAAGGAGATCCTCTATCCCGTCGCGACGGTGATCCTCGGGGGATTGATCAGCTCGACCCTCCTCGACTTCTTCGTCCATCCGGCGCTCTTCTGGTGCTTCGGGCGGGCGCAGGCCGAGAAGGCGATGGCGGCGGCGGGGCAGGAGTCCACCTGGGATCACCCCTGAAATCTCGTCTTCCTGCCAACGTCGACGCCGGGTAAACCATCGGTTCGCAAACGCCCCCTTCGAACGAGGAGAGGGCGGACACAACCAAGGAGCTTTCGAGATGGGCATGAGGTCTGCATCGAGCCAGCGGCTGGTCGGTTCCTTTTCGGCGATCGCAGCACTGCTTTTGATCGCGTCGGTGGCCCAGGCCGCCCCCCCTCAGCTCAGCGCGAATCCGGCCAATCTCGCGATCTTCCCGGCCCGGGGCCAGACTCCGGATCAGCAGCGGGCCGACGAGGCCGCCTCCTATGACTGGGCCACGCAGCAGACCGGCTGGGATCCCTACCAGGCGAAGACCGTGCTCGATCAGCAGTCGCAGGCGGCGACCAACGCCGCCGGGGCCGCTCGCGGTGGCGCCGTGAAGGGCGCGGCTGGTGGTGCGCTCGTGGGCGTCGCCGTCGGCGCCATCGCCGGGGATGCCGGCAAGGGCGCGGCCATCGGCGCCACGTCGCTGGGCCTGACCGGCGGCATGCGTTCCCGGCGCGCGGTCAAGGCTGCGGGAAACACCTCGGACGCGGCCGTGGCCGCCTACCAGCAG
>CAJAYZ010000430.1 GCA_903949225.1 uncultured Planctomycetaceae bacterium | reverse complement strand
GTCAGCCGGAGTAGCGGCCGACGACGAGGGAGATGTTTTGGCCGCCGAAGCCGAAGCTGTTGGAAAGCGCCCGATCGCAGCGGGCGACGCGGGCGACGTTCGGCACGTAGTCGAGATCGCAGTTCGGGTCGGGATTCTCGTAGTTGATCGTCGGGGGAACAATCCCGTCGCGGATGGCGAGAAGGCAGACGATCAGTTCCGTCGCCCCGGCTGCGGCAATCAAGTGCCCCATCATGCTCTTTGTGCTCGACACGGGAATCTTATAGGCCCGCTCGCCGAAGACCGTCTTGATGGCGAGCGTCTCGACCTTGTCGTTGACGTCGGTGCTCGTGCCGTGGGCATTGATGTAGTCGATGGCGTCGGCGCTGATCCCCGCATCGGCCAGGGCCATGCGGATGCAGGCGCTCGCGCCGCGCCCTTCCGGATGGGTGTCGGTGATCCGGTAGGCATCAGCGGTCGAGCCATAGCCGAGGAGCTCGCCATGGATCTTTGCCCCGCGGCGCTTGGCATGCTCGAGTTCCTCGAGCACCACCATCGCCGCTCCCTCGCCGAGAACGAAGCCGTCTCGCTCGTTATCGAACGGCCGGCTCGCCTTCGTCGGGTCGTCGTTGCGCGTCGAGAGCGCCGTGAGGAGATTGAAGCCGGTGACGCCGAAGGGATGGATCATGCTGTGGGTGCCCCCCGACAGCATCACGTCGGCCTCGCCACGGCGGACAAGCTCGACCGCTTCGCCGATCGCCTGGCTCGAGGCGGCGCAGGCTGTGAGGCAGTTGAGATTCGGGCCATTGGCGTTGAACATCGCGGCGAGATGCCCCGCCGGCATGTTCGGCTCTTGCTCCACTTCGGAGAGTGGGTGGAGCGTTTCGAGGCCAATCCGCGTGAACTTGGCAACGTCGAGCGTGCCCCCCTCGATCGACAGCGCCATCATCTTCGTGAAGGAGTCGAAATCCTGCTGCCCTTCGCCGCTGCCGAGGTAGACCCCCATCCGGGTCGGGTCAGACTCGAGCCCGTTGGGCAGGCCGGCGTCGCGCATCGCCTGGAGCGCCGCCCCGGCCGCAAAGCGAGTGTGGCGGCCGCAGTGCTGCCAGCGATCGATCGGCTCGCCTTCGTCGGCGATCGTCCAGTCGCGGACCTCGGCGGAGATCTTCGTAGGGAAACGGGACGCGTCGAAGACCGTCGTCCGACCGACCCCCGAGGCTCCGATCTTGAGATTGGCCCACAGATCCTCGACGCGGACGCCCAACGGCGTCACGCAGCCGATCCCCGTGATTACGACGCGCCGCCGGTTGGGATCGTGCGCCACGCCGCTCGCGCTGCCTGCCCCAAAAACCATGTCGACTCCTCCTGTCACCCTCCGCGCCTCCCGGCGCGGGCGTTGCCACCGATGCGCGGTATGGGCCCGCTCACCAATCGGGCCGCTGCAGCGGTTGCCCCGACTCGTCGCGGCCGATGTCGTAGATATGCATCTGATCGAGCCACTTGAGGAGCTCATCCGGCTCGAAGAGCTTCGGCACCCCCTCGCCCGGCTCGAGATGGGCGAAGAACAGTTCGGCCTCTCCCTGCAAGCGATCGTCGACGGTGCTCGAGACCTTCGTCAAAGAGCCCGCCGGCTTGAGGTCGAGGATCTCGGCCTTGAAGCGGAGCGTGTCACCAGGGACAGCGTCGAAGTGGAACTCGGCCGCCGCCACCTTCGCGAGCACGACGCGGCGGTTGTAGTCGATCGCGTCGGCCACCAGCAGCCCCGCCGTCTGCGCCATCCCCTCGACGATGAGAGAGTTGGGCATCAGCGCCGCGCCAGGGAAATGGTCGTGGAGGTGCTCCTCGGCCAAGGAGACGTTCTTCACCGCCACGGCATGACGACCGCGGACGAACTCGTCAAAACGGTCGATCCAGAACCAGCGCATGAAGAGCTATGCCGGGAAGCCGGCCACCGCAGGGACGGGCGAACGGCAACGGGGAACGACCCCGCCGCACCGTAGGAAGATGAAGATCCGAAAAACGTCAGCCGCCCACTTTGCTCTGCACGTAGCGGACCATGTCCTCGACGGTGAGCATGTTGGGGAAGTTCTGGACGCTCGGGTTTTGCTCGAACTTCGTCAGATCGTAGAACGGCATCCGGGCCTTGAGCGCGGCCATCCCGGCGGCGTTCACCTTGCCGTTGGTGACGAACTCCGTGCTGGAGAGAACGTCCTCGGGGAACAGCTCGCCCCGCGGGATCTTGATGCCGAACGACTTCTCGAGGCGGAAGACGATGTCGAGAAAGTCGATCGACTCCGCACCCAGATCGCCGACCATCGTAGCGCTGGAAGTCACTTCGTCATCATCGACACCGAGAGCATCGACCAGCGCGGTCTTGACCTTCTCGAAGATTTCATCACGGGACGGCATCGACGTGTCACCTTGGAAACGGGGAATGGAGCATCGGGTAACCACCAAAGGTTGTAATGAGATGCTGCCGCCGTGGAAACCCGGAAAGGGCGGGGATTTTGCCCAACCGCCAAAATCTTCCCCGTCGCAGCGGACGCCCTTGCCCCCTTTATCCCCGTCGCACACCCCATTCCCCGGGGCTTGTTGGGCCGATGGCGGCCGAAAAAAGCCCCCTCAGGGCACCTAGCAGCCTGTGGATAAAGTGCCGGCCCCAGAGCCTCCCGCCACGCCCGATCAGCGACCGGCCAGCGGGGCGACGTCGCCGGAAGGGTCGATCGCCCCCTGACGGTAGGCGGCGCCCGGCAGCGGCGACGGCGCGCCTCCAACGGCGGCCCCGTAGACCAGCGGCCGGGCGGCCCCGGCGCCCCGTCCGGCGGGATGGAGCACGGCCCACAGCTTCCGCATCTCGGCGCGGACACGGGCATCGAGGGCGTCGCCGTGGGCAACACGATCGGCGAGGTTGTAGCGCTCGAGCGTCAGCCGGGCGGTGAGGCTCGTTCGTCCCCCGACAGTGCCGGTGGCCTTCACCTTCGTCGTCGTCTCGTCTTGGGAGAGGACCTCGGCGGTGACCGTGAGCACCTTGCCCGGCTCGACGAAATCGCCGTACTTGACGTTCTTGGCCGAGCGGAGGACGACGATAGCGTGGGCGAAGTCCTCTCCGAGCCGGATCGTCCACGCCGCGGCCTGGGTCATCGACTCGAGCATCAACACCCCAGGCATGACAGGAAAGCGCGGGAAATGATCCGCGAGATACTCCTCCGAGAGCGTCAGCGTTTTGATCGCCGTGATGCTCTTGCCGGGGTCGATGGCGGTCACTCGGTCGAGCAGGGTGAAACGCATGAGAGTTCCATGGCGTCAGAAGTGGACGCGGCGTTGAGCCCACGTCAGGCATGTCCATGCCAGCGGTCGCAGTATAGGGATTCGCCCCCTCCCCACAACTCGCGTCCAGCCCCCCGGGCCACCACTTTCTCGGGTCTGCCAAGCTGACAGCCGGCACCCGCGGAACCACCGCCACAGATTCCCGCGCCACGCCCCTCTTTCCCACGATCGCGGCCGAAAAGCTGCAGAGAAGACGGCTGCATTCCCGGCAGCTTGGCCATCGGCACGCTCTTTGCTCCCTCCTTTTTCCACAGCCCTCGCCGCGGCTGGCCAACCGGCGGCGGGCTGAAGACTTCAAAGCCTCCACATCCTTTCCCCACCTCACGTTTCAGGAGTTCCCCATGCCTGCCTACCGGACCGGCTTCGCGCTCCCGCTCGATGAACTGCGGGACGAAATCGATCGGCTTTGGACGACACTCGTCACCGCTCCACCGCTCCATGGCTGGGGGCCCCGCTCGGAGGAGAGCGTCTTCCCGGCCGTGAACCTCCGTGAAACCGACGAAGCGTTCACCGTGGAAGCCGAACTCCCCGGCATCAGCGTCAACGACGTCGACATCTCGGTGTCGGGCGACAGCCTCGTGCTGAAAGGCGCTCGTCGCGCCGTCGATACGGCCACCGACTGCGTGGCGGCGGGTGGGGCCGATCGGCCAGCCGAAGCCCCTGCAGGCGAGAAGGTGGTCTGGCTCCTCCGGGAGCGGGGCAGCGGTGCCTTCGAGCGGCGCCTCAAGCTGCCGGTCGCCGTTGATTCCCTCCGGGTCGAGGCCCGTCTCGTCGATGGCGTGCTGACGGTCGTTTGCCCGAAGTTGGCGGCCTGCCAGCCGCGGAAGGTGGAGGTCCGCGGCGGCTGAACCGCCCGCAGCCCTCTCGTTCCAGCGTCTTGTCCAGCAGATTCCCCCATTTCCTTCCCAGCAGGAGATTTCCGATGGTGACCAAAACCGAACCGGCTTCCCCCGCCACGCCCCCCCGGGCCGGGCTCACCTACCGGCCGAATGTCGATGTCAGTGACCGCGGCACCGAGGTCGTCCTCGTGGCCGACATGCCTGGTGCGAATGCCGCCACGATCGACGTGACGTTCGAGGATGGCGTGCTCTCGCTCCACGGCGCGGTCGCTCCCCGGGCCTCCACGGCCCGCGTCATCCGCCAGGAATACGGCATCGGCGACTACCGCCGATCGCTCCGCCTCGGCGACGGATTCGACGGTGCCCGGATCGACGCCGATTACCGTCAGGGCGTGCTCACGATCCGCGTGCCGCGCCTCGCCGCCGTGCTGCCGCGGAAGGTCGAGGTTCGCGCTGGCTGAGCGTCGACCTTCACGACCCAACACGATGCCTCCCAAAAGCGGTCGGCCGGCATCCGTCGTCGGGGTCGTCAATCGGTATCATGGGGCCCGTCGGAGAGGTTCTCCGGCGGGCCCCGGCCGTTTTCATCTCCTCCGTCCCTGCCACGGGAACCGATCCGTGCCGC
>CAJAYZ010000429.1 GCA_903949225.1 uncultured Planctomycetaceae bacterium | reverse complement strand
CGCCGGTGCCGCCGATCCTCGATGGCGATCTCTATCTCCCTGAGAACGCGGAACACGCCTACCGGCACCGCGTCGGCAACCCGCAGGAATGGCTGCTCTACCGGCCCGGCCGCTGGTTCCACGACCGCGACGTCGAGATCACCTACCGCCGGGCCCGCGGGGCGGCTGACGCCTCGGCGATCGAGATCGTTCATGGCAGCCTGCCGAAGACCCGAGCCCGGCTCGGGGCAGGGGAGCCGGTGCGGATCGGCGTCAGTGGCGACAGCATCTCCACCGGCCTCGACGCCTCGGAGACGACGGGCACCCCTCCCTTCCAGCCGGGCTGGGCGGAGCTTGTCGTGGCCCAGCTGCGCGTGAGCACGAACAGTCATGTGACGCACGTCAACCGGGCGGTGGCGGGCTGGAGCGTGGCCAATGGCGTGGCCGATCTCGATGCGCTTCTGGAGTCACAGCCCGATCTCGTCCTCGTGGCCTACGGGATGAACGACGTCGGCCGCCGCGATCCGGACTGGTTTCGCGAGCAGACGGCGAGCATCCTCGCGCGGGTGCATGAAAAACGTCCCGACGCCGAGATCATCCTTGTGGCGACGATGCTCGGGAACGACGAGTGGATCCACACGCCGCGCGAGATGTTCAACCGCTACCGCGACGAGCTGAAATCGCTCGTCAGCCCGGGGGTGGCGCTCGTCGACATGACGGCGGTCTGGGAGGAGCAGTTGCGCTTCAAGGAGATGTTCGATCTCACGGGCAACGGCCTCAATCACCCCAACGACTTCGGCCACAGGCTCTATGCCCAGAGCGTCTTGGCATTGATCTTGGACTGACCGTGGAGGGATTCTGGATGGAGTCGGGAATGATCTTGGAGGGATTCTTATGCGTCGGTTCTGCCTGTCCGTTTCTGTCCTGCTCGTAGCGATCGTGCCGTCGCTTGCGCCGGCCGATGAGTGGCCCGGTTTTCTCGGGGTTCGCCGCGACGGGATCTCGCCAGAAACCGGCCTCATCGACACGCTGCCGGCCGATGGACCGAAGCCGATCTGGCGCGTCCCGGGAGGAGTCGGGATGTCGGCCGTCGCCGTCGCCGACGGTCTCGCCATCACGAGCTGGAATGACACCGGTAAACAGTGGCTTGTCGCCCTCGACGCCGCCACCGGCAAGGAAGCCTGGAAAACCCCGCTCGGCCCGGCCTACGAGAACGGCCAGGGGAACGGCCCCCGAGCCACGCCGACGATCGCCGGGGAGCGGGTCTTCGCCTTCTCCGGCGAAGGGATTCTGGTGGCCGTGAGCCGCACGGAGGGAAAAATCCTCTGGCAGGTTGACGCCGTCGGGGATGCAGAAGCAAAGCCCTCCGACTACGGGATGGCGTCGTCGCCGCTGGTCGTCGCCGAGCAGGTGATCGTCCACGTGGGAGGCGCCACTGGCGCGATCGCAGCCTTTTCAAGTGCCGACGGCAAGCCTGTCTGGAAAGCCTCCGCTGGCAGCGCCGGCTATTCGTCCCCGACGCTGCTCGAGATCGGCGGCACGGAGACCATCGTCAGCGTCACCGGCACCGAGGTCGTCGGAATCCGCCCGGGGTCGGGGAAGGAACTGTGGCGATTCCCGTTCGAGACCGACTTCGGCTGCAACACGGCGACCCCGATCGTCGTCGACGGGGGAGTGTTCGTCTCGGCGGGGGAAAACCATGGCTCGGTGCTCATCGACCTCGAGCGCGACGGCGATGCGTATGCCCCGCGGACGAGGTGGGAGTCGCTCGGCCCCAAGAGCCTGATGCGCAATGAATGGCAGACCTCGATCGTTGTCGGCGACCACCTCTACGGCTTCGACAACGTCGGGGCGGCGGGGCCGGTCACGCATCTGGTCTGCCTCGAGGCGAAGACCGGCCGAGAAGTGTGGCGGAAGCCCCGCTTCGGAAAAGGAAACATGGTCTATGCCGACGGGAAACTGTGGATCACAACGTTTGAAGGGGAGCTCGTCCTCGCCCGCGCGACGCCGGCGGGCTACGAGGAACTCGGCCGCGCGGAGCTTCTCGGCCGGACGCGGCAGACGCTCACGATCGCGGGAGGCCGTGGCTATCTCCGCGACGACCGCGAGGTGCTCTGCATCGGGCTTGAGTGACCGGAACACACCTTGGCACGCGTATCGATCAAGGAAGCGATCATGCAAAACATCGAGATCAAGACCTCTAGGCCCCGGCTCGACGCGATCTTCGCGCCGTATGTCGACACAATCGGCCGCGACTATCCCGGCTACCGCAACCATGTCGAGCGGACGGTCACCTACGCGATGCACTTCCTCGAGGGCGACCCTGCCGCAGAGCCGGTCGTGGAGACGGCGATGGCCTATCACGACATCGGCCTCTGGACAGACCATGCCCTTGCCTACCTCGAGCCTTCAGAAGCGGTGGCGCTCGCCGACAATGCAAAGCATGGCTGGGGCTTCGATCCTGATCTCCTTCAGGGCATCATCCACTGGCACCACAAGGTGTTTCCCTACCGCGGGCCGCATGCGGAGATCATCGAAGCCTGCCGCCGGGCCGACTGGATCGATGCATCGATGGGGTGGCTACGGAAAGGAATGCCGAGAAGATCGATCCGCGAAGTCGAGCACGCCTTCCCCAATCTCGGGTTTCACGCCACGCTCCTCCGGCTGGCGAAGGACATCGGGGGATCGACACTCGTGGGCAGCGTGAAGGTCGTCCGCGGGATCGTGAAGTGGTGAGGCTCCGCCGTCAAGGCGGCGGCGCGTGGGCATCGGCCGCGGCAGAACACGAGGCTCGTCACCAGCACTACGCCATGATCTCGCTGATCACCCGGCCGTAGACGTCGGTGAGGCGGTCGTCGCGCCCCTGGTGGAAATAGGTGAGCCGGGTGTGGTCGAGGCCCAAGAGCGCCAGGATCGTGGCGTG
>CAJAYZ010000428.1 GCA_903949225.1 uncultured Planctomycetaceae bacterium | reverse complement strand
GGTGGCAGGGGGATCGCGTGAGTCGGGGCGACGACACCATCGTTCACGGCGAACACTTTCACCGATCCGTGAACGTCGCTCATGTAGAGTCGCCGGCCGTCGGGAGCGAAACGGAGACCGGTAAAACTCTCGATCGCCTTCGTGTCGGGCTGCAGGTTCCGTTCGGTGCCGGCAGGCTGGGCACTCTCCACAGCCGCTGGCTGCACGCGCTGGATCACGGCACCGGAGGCGGGATCGATGACGACGATCTCGTTGGTCTTCCCGGCTGTGACGGCCAGCTTCCCATCCGGCGAGAGGGCGACCGCTTGGGGACGGAGGCCGGCAAGTTCGATCTGCCGGCCCATCGGGGTGAGCACCTGATTGACCGGCGTGACCGCCCGGCCGTCTGCGCCGCGACCGACCGGCTCGGACGTCGGCCCGGCGGACTCTTCCGAAGGGGCGTTGTCGCCTGCCAGAACGGGGAGGAAGAGGATCGTGGCGAGAAGGATCGCCAGGGATGTGTTGGTTTTCATAGGGCACAGAATACCGCGCCTGAGCCGTGGAGCGACACACGGCACAGGGCTACACTCACTCCTCATGACACCGTCCTCCGACCCCTTCATCCGTCTTCAGGGGCTCCTTCACCGCCCCGTCTCGACGCGCCCTGATTGGCTCAAGGCCTGGCGAAACGAAGCCCAGTATCTCCTCATCCTCGCCCGCCGGGCCAGCGATGATGACGACGAGGAACTGCTCCAGGAACTCGAGGATCAAGCCGACGAGATGGCGGCCATGGTCGAGGCGAAGCTCGCCGCCGAAGGGCTCTGATTGCCCGGCTCGGGCTACGACACGAAGGAATCACCGATGACGCTCCATGCCCTGCGCGCGTTTTGTCTGGCTGGACTGTTTGCCACGGCCATCACCGCTGCCCCGCCGGAGGAGTGGCGGCCCACCTTCCCGGCAACGATCGACTCCCCCACCTGGCTCGACACCCACCGACGGCTCTGCTTCGGCGTCGATGGCACGAGCCTTGACGAAGTGATCGATGCCGGATCGAACGTGATCTGCGGTGGCACCAACGCTGCGGGAATTGGCTTTGCGGGCGGCCCCTTCATCCTCGGCCGTGAGGGGGAGTTCGTCGACATCATGACGGGCGTGCCGATCCCCGCCCCGACCCTCGCCGAACTGCGGTCGCGGGTCGATGCGGCACACGCGCGAGGAGCCAAGGTGCTGGGGGAGGTGATCCGCTTCAACATGACGCCCTGGATGCAGGCGGAGCATCCCGAGTGGCAGGAGATCAATTCACCCGGCGGCAAGCCGATCACCGTCGAGGAACTCAAAAACCTCCATGTGCTTGGGTGCTGGAACTCGCCGTACGGCGAATGGTTCATCAAGTCGCAGGTCGAGCTCGTCAAACAGCTCGACTGGGATGGCTACAACATGGATGGCTTCGGCTGCTGGGCGCAATGTTTCTGCCCGTCGTGCACCGCCGCCTATGCCGCGGACTGCGGCCACGCGATCCCCGCCGTGCGGGATGTCAACTCGGCGGAGTACCGCCACTATCTCAAGTGGCGGCTCGCTCGCTACACCGGCTTCGTGGCCCGGTGGACTGCGGCCCTCAAGGCCGTGAAGCCCGACTTCGTGACGGCCCCTTGGACAACCGGGCCGGGGCGGTGGTGGCACTGGATGGGAGCGCCGGCCGCCGAAGGAACCGACGCGATGCACCGCGTCCTCGACGCGCCGTTCCTCGAGCTGCTCTGGGACTTTCCTGCTGATCAGGGAAGCAATCTCCTCCCCGCCTTCACGTGCCGCTACTACCGCGGCCTCTGCGGCGACCGCCCTGCCTGGATCCTCCCCTACCTCTGCGAACAGGGGCAGTTCAACATGCAGCCCCCCCGCGCCGAGTGCGACCTCCGCGAGATGACCGTTCTCACCAACGGCTGCATCCCCGCCCAGGGACGCTGGCAGCAAAACGCCGACACCCCTCTTGCCCATCTCAACTCGCTCGTGGAGGAGCGGGAGCCGTTCACCCGTGATGCCAGATCACTGAAGTGGGCGGCGATGTTCGTCGGCGAGAGCAGCCGACTCCTCTACGGCCTCCCCGGAGCCCGCACCGAGGTGCCACTCGGCGCCTGGATTGGCAGTGGTGTCGATACCCCCGACATCGGAAAGCTCGAGCCCGGCGAGCGGCGGATGCCGGCCCACATGGAATCGGCGGTCGGTGTGTTTCGGGCGATGATGGAGGATCACCTCCCCCTCGACATCGTCATCGAGCCCGATCTCGAAGACGCCAAGACGCTGCAGCAGTACAAGGTTCTCATTCTTCCGAACGCCGCCTGCCTGAGCGACAAGGCGACGGCCACCATCCGCGCCTTCGTCAAGGCAGGCGGGGGGACTGGTGGCGATGCACGAGAGCTCGATCTGTGACGAATTCGGTGACCGTCGCGAAGACTTCTCACTCGCCGACGTTTTCGGGGCTCACCACCGGGGAACGGAAGACTTCTCCGCGCGCTGGCCGAACTACCCGAAGTGGACGGAGCTGTATCTCGGGATCGCGGGGCCCGATCTCCACCCGATCAGCGACGATGCCGTCGTGCGATCGAACTATCGCCGCGGCTCCGATCGGCTCCAGTACATCGGGTGGATGACGAATGTCGACGTCGCCGCCGGCGCGACGAAGCTGGGACGGCGACTGAGTGCGCCGGTGGAGTGGCCATTCATCGTCCTCAATGAGCCGGCCGCGGGGCGCTCGGTGTACGTCGCCGCCGATCTTGGGCAGGCCTATTTTCTCGCCCCGTATCAATACCAGCGGCGTCTGATCAGCAATGCCGTCCGCTGGGCTGCAACCACGCCCCCGCCGGTCACGGTCGCGGCGCCGCTCTGTGTCCAAGCGGCCTTCTACACGCAGGCCGATGGACGGCGGACGGTCGTTCATCTCCTCAACGAGGTCAACACGAGTGCCAACCGGGCCATCCCGGAGAACAACCCTCCCCAGCGCGAGGAGACGCTGCCGATCGCCGGCATCACCGTCGCCGTGGCCGGCGAGGCGATCACAGCCGCTTTCGCCGAACCGGGCCACCTGTCGCTGCCGTTGACCAAAACCCCCGCTGGGTTCGTCGTGACGCTCCCGCGTCTCGACACCCACGCGATGATCGTGTTTGAGGAATAGGCTGCGATATCGAGGTCTGGGAGCGGGCCATTGCCGGTCACTCAGGGAGTAGTTCCGGCTCCGGCCGAACGGCGCAAGCAGGCCGTGGCTAAAGCGCCGGTTCGACCGCACGAGGCGGTCGAGAGTGCGTAGCACTCGAGAAAGCCGGAGGTTTTCCAAGTGGAAAAAGGTTAGGGATGACTTTTTCCACGGGCAGCTAGCGGTGGATCGG
>CAJAYZ010000427.1 GCA_903949225.1 uncultured Planctomycetaceae bacterium | reverse complement strand
GGCATTGCCGCCGACAGCCGCGTCGCCACCTATCTCACCGAGCGGCTGGCGGACATGCCCCCGCCAGCGACGCCCCGGCCGGAGGGGCCGCTGCGGGTCTGCCTGCTGTCGCGGAGCAGCCCGATGACGAACGTCCGCTACGCGATCGAGGTTGTCCTCCGGCTCCGCTGTCCGGTGGAGTTCTCGATCCATGGCCCGATCGAAGATCGGGCCTACTGGGAGACCTGCCAGCCGTTGATCGCAGCGGCGCCGGCCGGTTGCCGGATCACATGGAAGGGGGAGGTTTCCCCCGATCAGGTCCGCGCAACGATCGCGCGGCACGATCTCTTCCTCCTCCCGACCCGCGGCGAGAACTTCGGGCATGTGATCTTCGAGTCGCTGGCGGCGGGGGTGCCGGTGTTGGTGAGCGACCGGACACCGTGGCGCGATCTCGACGCGCGGGGCTCAGGATGGGTGCGACCGCTTGAGACGCCAGAGGCTTTTGTCGACGTGCTCGAGTCGGCTGCCGCCCGCGATCCGGCGGCGCGGCGGGCCGCCGCGGTGGCCGCCCATGCCCATGCCCTCGAAGTGTCGCGTTCGGCGGCTGTGCTCGGCGCCAACCGCGGGTTGTTTCTCGACGCCGCCACCGAGGCGCCGCCGGCCGCGTGATGGCACGGCGCGCGCCCAAGCTGCCCGGTGGGATGGTATGCTCCGGCCCCGTTGGGGGCGATTGGATCGGAAGGGGCACGCGCCCCCTGTCGACCGCCCCGCGAGTTCCATTCCCGTCCGAGGAGTCTTCTCATGCCTCGCTTGCCTGCCCTGTTCGCCATCGTCCTGGCCCTTGCCGCCGGATCGCTCCGTGCCGCCGACGACTACGACTACGACCTCGTCCATTCGTCGGTCGGCTTCAAGGCCCGCTTCCTCGACATCAGCTGGATCCAAGGGCGCTTCAACGACGTCTCCGGGAAGTTCTCCCTCGACCGGCAGGATCCCTCGAAGTCGACCTTCTCCCTCACGATCAAGGCTGACAGCGTCGATACCGCCAACGCCGCCCGCGACGAGCATCTCCGCCAGCCCGACTACTTCGACACCAAGCAGTTCCCGACGATCGAGTTCCGCAGCACCGCCGTGAAGGCGATTCCCGACGGCTACGAGGTGTCCGGCAACTTCACGATGCACGGCGTCACCAAGCCGGTGACGATCAAGCTCGTCGGTGGCAAGGAGATCGAGGCGATGGGGAAGAAGCGTGTCGGCTTCGGCACCGAGCTCAAGCTCAAGCGCAGCGACTTCAACTTCGACAAGGGGCAGATCGGCAACATCGGTGACGAGGCGATCATCATCATCGACTGCGCTGGCCAGCGGGACTGACCCGGTGCCCGACGTGGCGATGGTGGTCCGAGCGGTGCTGAGCGCGTTCGCGGTGGCCGCGGCGCTCGGCGCCGTCGGCGCCGGGATCTCACGGCGCGAGCCGGCCCTCGCAGCGGTGGCGGTGATCGTGGCCTTTGTCTGGGGGGTGGTCGCGGGGCTGTTCATGCTCCGCGCCCTCCCCTCGCTGCCGCCAACGACGGCGCTCGACCGTTTCCTCGTCATCCTCCTGCCGGTCGCCCTGGCGATCGAGG
>CAJAYZ010000426.1 GCA_903949225.1 uncultured Planctomycetaceae bacterium | reverse complement strand
CCTCCCTCTGACCGGGCGGCCGTTCTCGTCGAGCGTCCCCTTGGGGGACTCGTCCCGCTTGAACGTCACCGGGGACTCTCCCTTTCCCAGGATGCCGATCTGCTCGACGAGGATCATGAGGTGCCTCCTGGCGGTGGACGGTGCGACTCCGGCTTCTCGCGCCAGTCCCTTGATGCCGACATCGTCGAGGGCGGAGAACCGCCACGCGCTCATCCTGATCGCGGCCGTTCGCCCCTTCACCTGCTCTTTGAACACCAGCCGCCAGAAAGCGGCGTAGGTCTTGTCGGCCTGGGCGGCGTTGATCTGCGCCCTCGTCGCATCGTTGATGTAGGGCTCTCGGAAGTGGGCGAAGTGCTTCCGCCCTGTCTCGGGATCACGCGACTCTGACCAGTGATCGGCACGCTCAAGACGAGGTGCTGGCGGTGCTTGCGAGCGTCGGCCGCGGGAAGTGTCTGCGGCTGGGCCGGGCAAAATTGCGGTGGCCATCGAATGGGACTCCCTGATCTTGCAGGCAGACCCATCCCGACACTACCCTTGCCCATGCTTTCCGTGGCTGGGGGAGTGGCCGGACAGGCTGCGATTTCTCAACCGAATTGAGGTCGACGAGTTCCAAGGCTCGTCGGCCTTTTTTCGTTGATGGACAGAGGCTCACGCTGATCGACGGCGGGGGACCAACTCAAGCCCGACCACCGACGCGACTCGATCAAGAGTTCGCATCGACAAGCCGTTCTCATTCCGAACGAATCGAGTGAGGATCGTCGGCGGCACTTGTGCCTGACGCGCGATCCTTCGCACGGGGCGACCATCGAGAACGATGGCAGCCCTCAAGATTTCGGACGGTGTTGAATGTCGCCGCATCGTTGTAGCCTCCGCTTTCAACGTGCCTGTTTTGCAGACGATGCAAATCAGGCCCGCATAGGGTAACAGATGATTCCCCTGCGGTTAACGCAGGTATGGACCGATGGTCTATTCGGCGTCAACGGGGACGAGGACGAGGCCGAGAACAGCGGCGATCTTTGCAGCCGTTTCGAGCCTGATATCACGGTGTCTCGGATCGTCGGCGGGATGCATGAACCGATCAATCGTCGTGGCCTGGACGTTGGCCGACTTCGCCAATGCGTAGTGTGTCAGGCCCGATGCCTTGATCGCCTTCCGCAAGGCGGCGTCGAGTGTGATCTGCTTCTTCGCCATCGATCTCTCCGAGTAGATGCTTTGTGAGTCGATCACGCTGATCGCTTGTCAGGCTCATCGCCCTGGACGCAAGCCGATCAACGGCGGCCGTCAGGCGGCCATCGACTTGGCCCTGTCGAGGATGCTTTTGATCGTCGCTGCGTACCACGTTGAGCGGCCTTTCTTCGTGAGGATTCCACGTTCGTTGAGTGTGCTGGCGATCTGCCGGAGGGACATTCCAAGCTCACGGCACTCGATGATCGAGGCGAGGACAAGTTGCTCTGACTCGACGGCGATCAGGAGGCCGTCGGCACCGACTTCCCATCCGAAGGGAACGTCACCAACTCGGACTCCCTGGGCTCGCTTCTCATGCATGGCGGCCTTGGTGCGAGCGCGGATCAGATCACGTTCGTAGCAACCCGCGGCGTCGATCACCGACTTCATGAACACGCTCCCAGGATCGGTGCCGTTGCCGACTCCATCGGCCGACATGATCGAGGCCCCGCGGCGAGCGACGGCACGTTCGATCAGGAGGATCGCCATCTGATCGCGGCCGAGCCGATCACGCTTGGCGATCAGGAGAACGTCGCCGCGCCGGAGTTGGGCGACGGCGGCCATCAGACCGGGGCGATCCTCCATCCCCTTGGCCCCGCTGATCGCGGCATCCTCATGGATGGCGGCGACCGTCAGCCCCGACCGGGCGGCGAAGTTGTCGATGGCGGTTCGCTGGGCGGCGAGCCCTGCGCCCGACTCGGCCTGCATCTCGCTGCTCACTCTGACGTATGCGACGGCGGCCATTGTCCTATCCTCCGGTGGTTCGTTCTCGTCTGGTGTCAGTATATGCATACTGACAGATACCTGTCAATCGGCAGATATCCGGGGGATCATGAACGGGGAGCGTAAATCGGGGAACCCCGGTTTACGGGGCGACGGCCGGAAGGGGGCGTCGGCGCGGGGCTCGACGAGAACGGGAACCACTGGTTCCCGGTTTCCTCGGAGCGTCGGCCGGAGGGGGCGTCGAGGGGGCTGATCTGGCGATCCGGCCTCCTGTCTCAATTCTGTCTCAACACCGAGCCCCGACGATGCCTCCTGGCGGCCGATCAGGGGGGAGGCCGACTCCTGACACCCCGGAAAAACGTCGACCACTTTTGCGGGAGCGCTCGCGTAGCAGACGAGTCGGTTTATTACGGGGCGATCCCTTTCATGATCCTCGATGGCCCCCTGCCGGTGGTGTCGGTGGTGCCGTCGGCATGATCGATCCTCACGGCACCAGCGGCATCGAGGCGGGGGGCGGTGCGGCGACGGCGTCGGCCTGGCCGATGAGCAGATCATGTCGCCCCCTTGGAACCTCTTCGCGTCGAGGACTGAACCCGTGGCAACGCTTTCGAGTGAGGAGAAGAGGGAGTTCGTCAAACTCGACGAGGCCGTTGGCATGGGGGCCAAGGCGGCAAAGGTTCTCCTGACTGCCGGTGCGGCGCTGGTGCGGATCAGGGACGCGCAGCTCTACCGCGACGTTGCATCGACATGGGAGAAGTATCTCGGCCGCCATGATCTGACCGCTCGACGAGCGAATCAGATGATCGCGGCATCGGCGGCGCTTGAGGCCGTCGAGGCCGTCGCCAAGGAAACGGGAACCACGGTTCCCGATCTCACCGAACGTGCCGTCAGGCCCCTCGCGGGGCTCCCCATCGAGGAGGCCAAGGCGGCGATCAGGGAGGCGTCGGCCGACGGCGGCCTTTCGCCACGCTCCATCGCCAAGGCGGCCGGGAACAGAAAGGCCAAGGGGGCGAAGAAGATGCAGATGCCGCGGCCGGTGCGCCTCAAGCTCCCAGGCGGGATCGTCGTGATCGAGGTCAACCGGAAGGGTGTCGCCTCCGGCGTCACCGTCGAGGCCCTCCTGGCGTCGGCGCTCGAGGCGCTCCGGCGACAAGCGGCCGCCTGATCGGCTGGCTAAAGACTCTCGGAATCCTTGGCGGATCGCATGGCCCCGATGGCGGATCGTCACCGGAGAGGACCCGCTCGACTTTCGGGGGAGAGTCGGCCAATGCGGGAAGTTCGCCAGTGACGGCAGACGGCGACTCGGGAGAAGGGACCCGCGATTGTGCGTAGGGTCAGCCGTCCGGGGCTGTTCGGCGTCGAGGGGGCGTCGGGATCGTCGGCCGAAGGACCCGTCGCAGGATTTTTTGAAAACTCCCCAGGCGCTCACGCGAGGTGGGCCTGGGGTTTCGAGCCATCGTCGGCAGTGTGCCGACCCCCACCCCCCCCTATGAACACCTCCGGTGGCGCTTGCAGGCTGGGCCTGGGGTTTTGGGACTCGGTGCCGACCCCTGACGGCCCCACCCCCCTTCCGCCAATTTTCTGAAAACCCGCCACGAACACGCGCGAGGTGGGCCTGGGGTTTCCCGTCGAGAACGGGTTTTGAGGCTCCCCCCACCCCTCCCCTTTCACGCTCGTCTGATCGAGGCGAAGTAGGGATCGACGGCCTCTATCAGCTTGTCGAAAGCGGCCTTGAACGCTGCCCCCTCGGGGGTGCTGGTGTCGATCTTGGCCGCCATCTCGGCCGCCATCTCGACGAGAAAGCGGCGATCCTGGGTGGTGAACTGGTTTTCCATGTCTGGTTCTCCGGTGGTGTCGATCAACCCTGGGCTCGATCTCGGTGGTAGGCGTCCCGCTGCGAGGCCCTGGCAACGGCGGCGTCATGGCGACGGCGACCCGTCACCTGCCCGTTGAGCTCGTCGGCGTCGGCGTCGGCGTCGGCGGCCGGGAAAGGGATCGTCGCGGGGCTCCCCTCCTGGCCTCCTGGGATCGCTCCTGACGGCTGATCTGCCGTCGAGGGTGCCGACGGACGCGAGGCGGCCTTGGCCCTCCTGGCGGCCTTGGCGGCCACATACTCGGCCACCGCTTGATCCTTCTTGGGATCGCGGCGAAAGAACTCGTCGGCGTATTCGGCGGCCGACTTCCTCGGTGGTTCCTGGGGACCAGACGGGGATCGAGGACGAGGGGGAAGAGGTGCAGGCTTGGCGACGTGCGCCGGTGCGTCGGCCGATGGCCAGAACCGCCTCCGCTCCTCCCTGGCTTCTCTCTCCAAGGGAGCGGCCTCCTGGCCGCCTGCCCCCGCGGCCTCCTGGCCGCCCTCCTCGGCCGCCTCCTGGCGGCCTGCCCCCTCTTCCGCCAAGGCGGCACCGACTCCATCGGTGCCCGCCAATGGCGGCGTTGTTCTTTCTTCTTCTTCTCTAGATGCAGGCGCACCGTGCGCCATAACAGGCTCCCCGTCGCCCGATCCTATGGCGCACGGTGCGCCATAAGATTTCCGGCCGATCCGGGGTTTCGATGCCGGGATCAAGTGCCGTTCGTCGGGGTTGAAGAAGATGCGGATCGGCTTCTGGCGGCCGGCGCTGCCGGAAGACTTTCCGACGATCCTCCCTCTGACCGGGCGGCCGTTCTCGTCGAGCGTCCCCTTGGGGGACTCGTCCCGCTTGAACGTCACCGGGGACTCTCCCTTTCCCAGGATGCCGATCTGCTCGACGAGGATCATGAGGTGCCTCCTGGCGGTGGACGG
>CAJAYZ010000425.1 GCA_903949225.1 uncultured Planctomycetaceae bacterium | reverse complement strand
GGAATGGCTTTCGACACAGTCGGAGCACTTTTCGCAGAATCCAAGATCGCCGCCGTCGATGCCGAAGTCGACCATGAGGGACGTGCGATGCTCTTCAGTTTTGATCCGAGCTATGACGGTCAAATCACAATCACGATCCTTGGCGAATGCGTCGAGTTGCCCGACCGAATGATCGACTTCAATTGGTACTATACATTCTGGAAGAACTGCATAGGCGATCTAGTTGACATTGCAGGGGTCGAGTTTAGCGTGCATGCGTAGTACTCGCCTTACTTCGAAGAGACGATGATTGATTTATGCCGTTTCTGTGGGCCGCGGATTTCAGACGCGGCGCATCTATCCTCCGCGGATGGAGCTCGCCGCGTGCTGATCGCCTGCCCTAATTACCACTGGTGGGCCATCATCTCCATCGCCCGATACGGTGGACTTCGGTGCCCTTCTGAGGTCCTGTCCCTCCGCTGGGAGGACATCGACTGGGCCGGGAAGAAGCTTCCTCGTGACGTCGCCGAAGACCGAGCACCACCCTGGCAAGGGGACTCGCCGGATCCCGCTGTTCCCGGACCTTCGAGCCGTCCTCGAAGAGGCGCGCGCGTTGGCGCAGGGCGGCACTGTCTACACGGCGGACGAGGCCATGCGGAAGCCCCGCCAGGGTCCCGGTGGCTGGATGAACGTCAACCTCCGCACGACCTTCCTAAAGATCATCAAGCGGGCCGGGCTCGCCCCATGGGATCGACTCTTCCACAACCTCCGCAGTTCCCGCCAGAGCGAGCTGGCCGAGACGCTTCTGGCCCAAGTCGTCTTCGACTGGCTGGGCAACAGCGAGGCGGTGGCGATGATGCACTACCTGCAGACGACCGAGGAGCACTTCAGCCGGGCGGTCGGGCGGACTCCCACGCCAAGGCAGGTGGCGACTGATGCCGATGACGATGCCACCGCAAACCCCAACGTGGACATTCGATCCAAGGCGAAGCAAAAGGCGAAGCAGTCAGGAGCCGTAAAGGCTCGTACTTAATCGCACCGGGAGAGAGAGAACCCCGGAAATGCCGAGAGAAACGACACAACGCGAAACCCTGCGACTACCCAAGCGGATGGGGTGGGATTTGAACCCACGAACGACTTTCGCCGTTGCCGGTTTTCAAGGTCGGCAAATCCCCTCCGAGCACTGCCGAAGCGAACACCCAGAAAAACAGGGGCGAAACGCCGCCGAGGCCCTAGGCAACGGGCCACCGACACCTTGGCCCAACGGCCAGAACCGAACCAATTCGAGACACAACGAGCCAAATCGAGACCACTCGCACGACAAGTCAGCGACAAGTCGCGCCTTGCCTGTCTCGAAATGACTCGAAATGGCGGGAATCCTGATGAGGCTGCCCCGTCAGTCCCCCTACCCTTCCCTGGGACGGCCGTGGTGAGGTCGGAGCGCTTCAGCGCCGGCCTTCATCCATGCGGAGCAGTTCGTCCATCAGGCCGTCCGGGCCACGGAAGGACGTCGCCCGCAGGGCATCGAACGACGTTCGAAGGGAGACGAGCCCCTTTCCGGCCGAGGTCACCAGGATTCCGACCGTGCCGACGGTCGTCAGCCTAAGATCCCGAGCCACCCGTGTCCCATACCGCTCGTCCATCAGGAGAAGATCGACGGACCGATCGAGCGCCATGGCGATCGCCGCCGACTCCCCTGGCCCGAGTTTGGGATCGGAGAGTGAACTGGCCTGATCCGCCACCTTGATCCAAGGAGGGAGGTTCGCGGCCCACTCCCGAACCGCCCCGGGCGATCGGCTGTGAGCCAGTTCCCGAATCACCTCGGCTGGTACCTGCACCGTGCCGAAGAGTGCCCGTAGCAACCGGTCCTCGCCGATGAGGACGAGGTAGTGGATCGGAGAGGTGTCGGAGACGACCTTCATCCGTCGATCAGTCGGCGGAGGGTCGCAATCTCCTCGGCGAGCTCTTCCGCCCGAGGAAGATCCTCGACAACCTTGTGCCGCTTGAGGAGGCCGTCGGTTTCGTGACGCTCGAGCCCAAGGGAGAGCCCGAGTTGGTGGTGGGTAATTCGCTCTTGGCGGTAGAGTTCCACGAGGGCCGCTTCCTTGGCAACCACGTCAAGGTCGGCGAGTTCCCGACGGAGTTGATCTTCCACCGAAGCCGGCAAATCGAAGCTGATGGACACGGCGAAGTCCTCGTGGTTTCCTGGAATTTCCCGATTCTATCCGACTTGTGTCAGGACCTGCCAGATTGGTCGGCGAAAGCACGTGCCGTAACAAGGTCTCGTCGGCGATCACCCCGCCCACCGGCGATCGCTTTTCTCGCAGCATTGCGATCACGCTGCAGCGAGGTCGGTGAGTTACGGACTCCGTATCCGCTCATGCCCTGCTGGTCTGTCGCAGCGACGGCCGACGGCGCTAACGATCAGCGCTGTGAAAAGCCACGAAAGACCCCATCCGGATCAACGCACTCGGCGAACTCGCGAAAATCCATGTTGGCGATGGACAGGTTGTTCTCCACGCCCCATATCTCGCTCAGGATGACCCGGAACGTCCGGCCGGGCTCATCGTTGAGGTCGACCACGAGGATCGGCCGTTCGGAATCCGTGAACGTTGACGTATCCGCGATGAATGCGAAACGACGATCGCCACCTTTCGGACACAAGACGACCAATTGCTCGATCGTGAGTGCGTCATAGTCGGGATCGCTGACACCATCGATGGACGCCGTGAAGCCGTCCTCGCTCGGTCGCCTGATGGCTTCGCACAGCGCGGTCCAGCCTGCATGTTCAGAGAAGTTCGTCCGAAGCAGCAACGAATGGTCGGTCTTGGGCAACGGCTTCACATGGCCCTCCGCTTGTTCACGACGGCGGTCCGCCGCCGATGCGGCCTTTCGGTCCCATCGCTCGAGACGCCTCCAGCTTAGCTCCCAGGCTTGCCGGGCACCTACCGGCAGCCTCTGCCGGCCACCCACTGGCAGACCCGACTTCACGTAGATTGCGAGAAAAACCAAAACGGATGGGGTGGGATTTGAACCCACGAACGACTTTCG
>CAJAYZ010000424.1 GCA_903949225.1 uncultured Planctomycetaceae bacterium | reverse complement strand
GACGACGGCAAGATCGTGCCGCGGCCGGCGATCACCGCGGGCTTCACCGTCGTCGATGCCACCGGCCTGGTGGTCATGCCGGGGGGCGTCGATCTCCACAGCCACATCGCCGGCCCCAAGGTGAACCTCGGCCGACGACTGACGCCCTCCCCCGCCGCCGATGGCCGTCACGCCGTCCCCACCATCGACGCCACCGGCTGCCTCTACGCGGCGCTCGGCTACACGACTGTCTTCGACGCCGCGATCGCCACCTCCGCCGCGAAGCTCGCGCACCTCGAGCTCGACGACCTCCCGATCCTCGACAAGGGGATCTATCTCCTCGCCGGCGACGACCAGCGGGTGATCGACGAGGCGGTTAGCGGCGACGATGCGGCGATCCGCCGGCTTCTCGGTGCCGCCATCGAGGCCGGCCGTGGCTGGGCGGTGAAGGTGGCAAACCCCGGCGGCAATCTCTTCTGGCGCCATGGCCGGCGGGGCGATCATCACGATCTCGACACGCCGCTGCCGGGGCTCGCGCTCACGCCGCGGGGGCTCCTCGACCGGCTCGCGACGGCGGTCGACGCGCTCGCCCTCCCCCACCCGCTCCACATCCACACGGCCAATCTCGGCCTCCCCGGCAACTGGCGGACGCTCGACGAGACGATGCGGACGTTTGAAGGGCGGCGGGCCCACCTCGCCCACGTCCAATTCCACAGTTACACCGGCGGCGACCTCGACGAGGGTTCGTTCGGGTCTGGCGTCGAGCCCCTCGCCGAGCGCTTCAACGCCCAGCCCGGCCTGACCCTCGACGTCGGCCAGGTCTTGTTCGGCGACACGGTGGCAATGACGGGCGACTCCGAGGCAGCGGCCCACCTGGCACACGCGACCGGCGTGCCCTGGGCATCCCACGATCAGCATCTCGCCGGGGGCTGCGGCGTGATGCCGATCCGCTACCGCGAGAAGAGCCTGATCCATGCCTGGCAATGGGCGATCGGGCTCGAGTGGTATCTGCGTCTGGCCGATCCGTGGCGCGGCGCGCTCTCAACCGATCATCCCAACGGCGCCCACTTCCTTGCCTATCCGCTCCTCATGAAGCTCCTCGGCGACGAGCCTTTCCGGCGCGAGGCCTTCGCGCGGATCCACCCGGCCGTCCGAAATCGCAGCCCGCTGGGGGGATTGACACGCGAGTACTCGCTCCAGGAATTGTGCATCCTCACCCGGGCGGCACCGGCGCGGATCGCCGGGCTGCCGCACAAGGGGCACCTCGGCCCCGGCGCCGATGCGGATGTCGTGCTCTACCGCCCCGATGCCGACCTCGCGCGGATGTTTGCGGTGCCCGCCCGTGTCTACAAGGGAGGGGACCTCGTCGCCGAGGATGGCGAGATCCGTGCGCGCCCGCGCGGCGCCGTGATGGCGGCAATCCCGACACCGGCGTGATCGGCGACCGACCCCGGGATCATTCAAAGCTCGCTTGAGCTCGCGAAGATCTTCGCGGCATTCGATGCCTGATCGCTGCGTGAGATGTGTCTTCCGGCGCGGCTGACGGCATCCGTCGTCATCCCCGGCCCGGCTTTCCGGTCAACGCCTGCTCGATCGAGGCAAGCAACGCCGCGGTCGAGCGGGCGACCGGGAACTCCGCCACCGCCCGGGCGCGGGCCGCTGATCCGTAGCGGGCCGCGAGGGAATCATCCTCGATGATGCCGAGCGCCCGGCGCGGAAACTCGCTGATCGGATCGGCAGCAACGATCCGGCCGCTCTGATCATCGGCCACGAGGGCGGCTGCCGCGTCGCTCTCGACCGCCACCGCGGCGACACCGTGCGCCATCCCGTCGAGGAGACAGCCGGCATCTGCCACCTCCCCCGGCTGCCAGACGAGGCGGACGCGGGGGAGGAGATCG
>CAJAYZ010000423.1 GCA_903949225.1 uncultured Planctomycetaceae bacterium | reverse complement strand
CGCCCACTGCGATGAGATAACCACCAACACACACCAAGCGTGGCCCCCGCGGCCTCAAGCGAGCGTCGCCACGCGGGCCGGCCCCGCCCCAGCGACCGCCGTCTTCGCTGCGCCGATCCTTCTGGCCGAGCGCCTCGCCAAACACCCCGGCGATGCTGTCGGCGTCGCGGCCCCGCCCTCCCCTTCCCTGCCGATGGGCGCGAAGGATAGCGCGGACTTCACCGGCGTCGAGGTTGAGCTCGCGGGCGATGTCGGTAACGGTCTGCTCGCCGAGAAGATCGTGTCCGCTCGCCTCGAGGACAGCGGCCCGATCGAGGACCCCGTCGAGCCGCGCGTCAGCGGCTGATCCCCGGCTGCGATCGGCCACCGGCGTGGCGCGCCTGTGCCAGGGAGCAGCGTCGGGCATTGGCGGCGGGGCCGCGGGGCCCATCGGAGGCATGAACCGGAGGTCGGTCGTCGCGGCCGCGGCTGCGGGCAAGCCCGCGAGGGCGGCGGCGGCCGATGCGGCCGAGGGGAAGCGATCGAGGGGATCGGCCGCCACGAGCCGGTCGAGCCAGGCGGCAACATCGTCGGGAAGATCGGGGCACAGCGAACGAATCGGCGGGATCGGTTCGGTCGTGATTTTCCGGAGGAGCTTGAGGGGGCTCGAGGCCGAAAGTGGCGGCCGGCCGGTGAGCATCTCGTGGAGCGTGGCGCCGAGGCTATAGAGATCGCTCGCTGCGGTCGCCTCGTCGCCGAGGGCGACTTCCGGCGCGAGGTAGGTGAGCGTGCCGAGAAGTGAGCCCGAGGCGGTGAGCGTGTGCTGCCGATCGGGGCTGCGGGCCAAGCCGAAATCGGTGAGCTTGTAGGTGCCGGCGGCGGGGCCGGTCGTGGCGAGGAGGATGTTTGCCGGCTTGATGTCGCGGTGGACGATCCCCGCCGCGTGGGCGGTGGCGAGCCCGGCGAGGACCTGCATCGCGCAGTCGATCACGGCCGCCGCCGGGAGCGCTCCCCTTCCCTTCACCATCTGCTGGAGGCTCGCGCCCGGCACGAGCTCCATCGCCAGGAACGGGGGCCTGGCGGCCGGGTCGAACTCGTAGATCTGGACGATGTGGGGGGAGGCGAGTGACGCGGCAGCGCGGGCCTCTTCGCCAAAGCGGTCAAGCGCGCCCGCATCCTCTCCCGGCAGCGGTCGGATCACTTTCACAGCAGCATCGCGGTGCAGCGCCTCGTCGCGGCCCCGGTAGACCGTCCCCATGCCGCCGCGGCCGAGCTCGCCGACGATCCGGTAGCGGCCGATGCGTCGCGGACCGGGCCCCGGAGTGCTCCAGAAGGTGGCCCGGTCGGAAGCCCCCGGCACATCGTGGCGGATTTCGTCAAGCGACTGGGCAAAGCGGCCAAGCGACCGCCGGGCATGATCGGTGTGGAGAAACGCGGCCAGGCAATAGAGCATCAGACCTGGGGCGACGCCGGTGAAGAGCGTGGCCAGGACGACGAGGAGGCGGACCGGGGCCACCGGCACATCGAGCCGGGCCGCGAGTCGCCGGCAGACGCCGAGAAGGACGGGCCCACGATCGGTCGATGCGAAGCCCGGAGAGGAGTCTTCGGGCAGGGCGTCAGACCACGACATCACGACCCCCGCGGCGAGATAGAGGAGCACGCCGGGGAGGATCCCCGTGAACAGCGTGATCAGCGCGACGAGGAACCGGACGCCACGCACGGGGACGTCGAGGCCTTTCGCCAGACGCGAGCAGACGCCGAGGATGCACGAACTCCGTGACGGCGCCAGCGCGACGCCCGCGAGGGCCATCGCCCCGGTGGAGATCACCCCGAACGACATCAAGGTGATCGCCCCGACGCCGAAGAGAACGAGAAGCTCGAGGATTCCCATGTCAGATGCGATCCTGAGTGGCGGGGAGGACGCAGCCGAGGACCAGGTAGACGCACAGCCCCGGGCCGATGCCCGAGAGGAAAATCGCCGCCACGGCGAGGATCCGGACGGCGAGCACCGGCAGCCCTTGCCGGCGGGCCAGCCGCCAGCAGACGCCGAGGCAGCGCGGCCCGGGGCGCGATGGCCAGGCCGACAGAAGCGCGGGCAAAACGATCGCCGCTACTGCGGCGTAGACGACGATCTCAAAGAAGCCGAACATGCCGAGGAGCGGAGTCATGGATCTCTCGGAAGCTAGAGTGTTGGGATCGAACCTGCGTGAACGTTTGCAGCCGACGGTCAGTTCGCCGCCGGGCGCCGCGGTTCCCGCTTGAGCCGAGCCAATTCCTCCTCGATCGCGTCGGCTTCCTTGAGGGCCGCAAACGCCTCCTCGAGCGACGGCTTTTGGAGATCGGGATCGATCTCCTGAAAAGCCTCCATCCGTTCGATCCGCTGCTCGAGCTGGTCGAACTTCGTCACCGCATCGTACCGGGTGACGCGCTCGATCACCCCCCTGGTGCGCTCGTGCGTCTTGGCACGCTTGTGCCGCTGCACGAGGAGCCGGTGACGCTGCCGGGCATCGACGAGCTTCGCCTCGACCGCGCCGATGTCCTCCTTGTAGCGGGCGACGACCTCGTCGCAGCCAGTCACCTCCTGGGCATGGGCGTCGCGGAGTTCCTCGAGCCGGCGCCGTTCGCGGATCGCCTCCCGGGCGAGGT
>CAJAYZ010000422.1 GCA_903949225.1 uncultured Planctomycetaceae bacterium | reverse complement strand
GGCCTCGCCGACGGGGCAGCCTGGCCGATCAAGAATGCCATCAAGAAGTTCCGCGGCGAGTTCGAGGACTACATCAAGCGGACGAATCCCTCCGGCTGGATGGTCACCGATCCGGTTCCCGCCCTCCCGATCGTCGCAGCCCACTGATCCCGACCAAAAAGTTGCCAGCCACCATTTTCAGACTGCCAACCCTCCGTGCCGAATTGCCCCATGAACGTGGTGGCAGGCACTTTTCCTCCTCCTGACGCCACATGCCCACAGTCATCGTCGACGGTAAAGACATCGAGATCGGCGCTCACGAGCGGCTCAACTGCATCGAGGTTGCGCGCCGCGCCGGCGTGGAGATCCCGCACTACTGTTGGCACCCCGGCCTGTCGGTCGTGGCCAGCTGCCGGATGTGCCTCATCGAGACCGGCACCCGCGATGCGGCCACCGGCAAGATCACGATGATGCCGAAGCTCGTCCCCGGCTGTCAGACGCCTGCCAAGGACGGCACCGTCATCGTCACCAACACGGCCCTGGTCAAGGACAGCCGCGCCCGGGTCGAAGAGGCACTGCTCATCGATCATCCGATCGATTGCTCGATCTGCGACAAGGCGGGCGAATGCCTCCTCCAGGATTACCACTTCGAGCATGGTCAGGCGGAGCGGCGCACCGATCTCCATCCGTTCCACAGCCGCCGGCGCGATGTCGGGCCGACCGTCACGCTGTTCGTCGACCGCTGCATCATGTGCACCCGCTGCGTGCGTTTCACTCGCGAGGTGTCGGGGACGAGCGAGTTGATGGTGATCAACCGTGGCTCGAAGGAGGAGATCTCGGTCTTCCCCGGCTTCCCCCTCGACAACAAGCTCTCCGGCAATGTCGTCGATCTCTGCCCGGTCGGCGCCCTCGGCGACAAGGACTTCCTCTACCAGCAGCGGGTCTGGTTCCTGAAGCGCGAGTCGAACGTCTGCGGCGGCTGCTCGGCAGGATGCTCGATCGTCACCGAACACAATCAGGACACGGTCTACCGCCTCAAGCCGCGCGAGAATCCCCACGTCAACAAGTGGTGGATGTGCGACGACGGCCGGTACGGCTGGCACCACCTCCACGATCCCGCCCGACTCCTCTCGGCCGGCAGGCTCGTATCGAGCAACGACGACCGCGAGACGGTCGAGTGGTCGGACGTGACGACGCGACTCCGCCAGGAGCTCTCCGGGGCCGGCCGGCTCGCCGTTGCCGTGTCGCCGATGCTCACGCTCGAGGAGGCGTGGATGCTCTGCGCCACCGCCCGCTCGATCGACCAGCAGGCGGCACTGTTCGTGGGGCATGTCCCCGTCTCCGGGAGCGACGAGTCGTTCCCGGGGGGCTTCACGATCCGGGCTGAAAAGTGCCCCAATCGCCGGGGTGTCGAGGCCGTCGTGGCCCTCTTCGAATCGGAGGAACGCAGCTGGGGAGATCTTGTCGCGGCCGTCGGCGCTGGCGAGTTCGACGCCGCCTGGATCACCGCCGGCTATCCCCACGCCTGGATCGACGACGCGACCGCCGCGCCGTTCGGCCGGCTCCGCTGCCTGGTCGTCCAGGATCTGTTCGATTCACCGCTGGCGAAGCTCGCCACCTGGAGGCTTCCGGCCGCCGGGTTTGCCGAGCGGGCAGGCACCTGGGTCAACGCCGCCCACCGCGCTCAAGTCTTTGCTGCCGCCGTGCGAGCGCCGGCCGGAGTCTGGCCGGAAGGCCGGCTTTACTGGAACATGCTCGGCCGCCGTGGGCTCTACGACCCCGCCGCCGTCCGACGGCAGATTGCTGAATCGTCGGCTGCCCTGGCCGCCCTCGGCGGTGAAATCCCCGCCGTCGGGGTCGACCTCCGTATCGATCAACTCGCCTCGTCCTGAATCATCCGTCCCCTCGATCGTCGTCATTCCCGTCTGACATCCACGCCCGCCCCGACCGCCACGAATCCCAGCCCATGAACCTTCTTCCCTCAGCGGCAACCCTTGCAGCGCTTGTGAAGATCGGCCTGCTCGTCGGCGGGCTGATGACAGCAGCGGCCTACCTCGTGCTTCTGGAGCGGTGGATCGCCGCCTGGGTGCAGGATCGCCGCGGGCCGAACCGGGTCGGGATCCCGCTCACGAAGGTCAAGCTTTTTGGTCTCGGGCAACCGCTGGCCGACGGCCTCAAGATCATCCTCAAGGAGGACTTCACGCCGAGCGGCGTCGATCGCGTCCTCTACAACGCGGCACCGCTGGTGATCCTCGCCGCCTCTCTGGCGATCTTCGCGGCGATCCCGTTCGGAAGTGTGCTCCCGCCGCTGGGCATCCCCGGCATCCCCGATCCGGTGCCATTCCTCGTGGCCCCCGGCCTCGACGTCGGCGTGCTGTGGGTGTTCGCGCTCTCGAGCATCGCGGTCTACGGCGTCCTCCTCGGCGGCTGGGCGAGCAACAACAAGTACGGTTTTCTCGGTGGCCTGCGGTCGAGTGCCCAGCTGGTCGCCTATGAGATCCCCCTTGGCCTCGGTCTGCTCGGCGTTGTCCTCGCCGCCGGGAGCCTGCGGCTCGACACGATCATGAACGCCCAGGCGGAGACGGGCGTGTGGTATGCGTTCGCCCAGCCCCTCGGCTTCATCGTCTTCATGGTGGCGAGCTTCGCCGAGGCGGCACGGCTGCCGTTCGACCTTCCCGAGGCGGAGCAGGAACTCGTCGGCGGCTACCACACGGAATATTCGGGGATCAAGCTGCTGCTGTTCCTCGTCGCCGAGTTCCTCCACATGATCACGGCTGCGTTCCTGATCGTGATTCTGTTCCTCGGCGGCTGGCATCTGTGGGGCGTGACGGGATCGTCGCAGGAGATCGGCTGGATCCAGGCCCTGCTCCGATTCGGCATCCTCTCGGGCAAGATCCTCGGAGTGATCGTCTTCTTCATGCTCGTCCGCTGGAGCTGGCCACGGTTTCGCTTCGACCAACTCATGAATCTCGCCTGGAAGGTGATGCTGCCGCTGGGCCTGGTGAACCTCGTGACGGTGGCAGCGGTGGAGGAGTTCCGCCCGCAACTCGTCGCCGCCCTCGGCCCCGGATTCGCAGGCGCCGTGGCGATCGCGCTGCCCTGGATCGCCTGCCTCGTCGGCTGGCTCGTGGCCGGCGTCTTCACCCCCTCGGGCACCGACAACACCCCGATCCTGACGCACGATCCCCTCGACATCGAGCGTGAGATGGCCGAACACGAGCGCCTCGAACGGGCGCCCCACGACGTTTCCCCGACACTGGCAGGCAGCCGATGAAACCGACCGACCCCGCCATCACCTGGCTCGAAGAAAAGCCGCTCGGACTCACCGAGCGACTTTACCTTCCCCTCTTCCTCCAGGGGCTCTCGACCACCGCGCGCCACATGGTGAGCCGCAAGGTGACCGTGAACTACCCCGAGGTTCGCCCAACCGTCGGCAATCCGCTCATCTACCGCGGCGTCCACCGTCTCAACCGCGACGACGCCGGCCGTGTGAAGTGCGTGGCCTGCTTTCTCTGCGCCACCGCCTGCCCGGCGCACTGCATCGACATCGTCGCCACCGAGAGCCCGTGGCCCGACCGGGAGAAGTATCCGGAGAGCTTCTCGATCGACGAGCTCCGCTGCATCTTCTGCGGAATGTGCGAGGAAGCCTGCCCCGTCGACGCCATCGAACTCACCAGCCTCCTCGACCTGACGGGAAAAAGCCGCGAGGAGATGATCTTCGACAAGGAAAAGTTGCTCAGCGTCTACGACATGACCAAGGACGCCGAGCCGATGAAGTCAAAAACGCTCGCCGCTGGGGGGATGGCCACGTTCGGCACCGCTCCAGGCAACCCGACCACCGCGGCGGGGGGCCACCACTGATGGATCCCGTTTCTACGGCCACTGCCTCCCCGTCGGGTCTGCTCCTCGCGGGGAGTGTCGCCGCGATCGCTGCAAGCTTGTGGCTCCTCCTTCCCAAGGCTTCCGACACTGTCGCCTCGCGGCGGCTCGGATTTCTCCTCGGCGCTGTGGCGCTCGTCGGCTTCGCCGCCACGGGTCGGTCGCTGGGGTCCGTCGGCGAGGATGCCGTGTTCCTCACGGTGGCCGGCATCGCCGTCATCTCCGGCCTGGCGACGATCGTCACACGTTCGCCGGTCTATTCGGCGATTTGGTTCGCGATGACGCTGGCGGGGGTGTCGGGTGTGCTCCTGGTGCTCGGGGCGCAGTTCCTCGGTGTGGCGACGATCGTCGTCTACGCCGGCGCGATCCTCGTGATGTTCCTGTTCGTGCTCATGCTCGCCCAGCCGTCGGGCATGGCCCCGTACGACCGGGTGTCGAACGAACCGATGCTGGCGGCGGCTGCCGGCGCCGTGCTCCTTGGCCTGCTCACGCTGTCGATCGGCCGCCTTTCCGCCGCCGAACCACCGTCCTGCTGCCGGATGCCCTCGCGGGCCCAAGCCGTGGCCGCCGCCGCGCCGGCGGACGGAGCCGCGGCGAAGGCTGACGAGAGCACGACCCTGATCGCCCCGGCGATGGCCGGAGGGGATACGGGCGACGCCAACGAGGTTGCCCATCTCGGCGCCGAACTGTTCGGGCGCCACCTGTTCGCCGTCGAGGTCGCCGGCGTGCTCCTGCTTGTGGCCCTCGTCGGCGCGATCGCCGTCGTGTCGCGCGGCGAGGCGACCGAAACCGACCACCGGAGGGAGGGCCGATGATCCCCGCCACGATGCTCACCAACGCCCTCCTCGTGGGGGCCGTTCTTTTTTGTCTCGGACTGGTGGGGATCCTCACCCGCCGCAACCTCATCGTCATGTTCCTCTCCGCGGAACTCATGCTCCAGGGAGTGTCGGTGACGCTCGTTGCCTGGAGCCGCTACCACGGCGATTGGGGGGGGCAGGTCCTCGTCGTCTTCGTCCTCACCGTCGCCGCCTGCGAAGCCGCGGTGGCGTTGGTGTTCGTGCTCCAGGCGTTCGCCAGCACCGGTCGCCTCGACGCGTCCGCCTGGCAGGCCCTCCGTGAGGAGAACCTCCCCAGGGTGATCGACCACGAGCTCCCCGCCGACGACCGCGTGGTGCCGACGTGGCCCCACCTCTCTCCTGCCGGCGTCCTTCCCGAAGGCGACGATTCCCGATCCCTCGAGCGCGACCACGTCTGACCGTCGCGCCGGCAACTCCCCTGCCGGCCCCCCGGCATCGACGCCCGACCCCCACACGCCCCCGAACCGACTCCCATGCAGTCCTCAGCCGCCAACCTCCTGGTGCTCGTCCCCCTGCTGCCGCTGCTGGGGGCCATCGGCACCGTTCTCCTCGGCCGCCGGCTCGGGCCCCGGGCGCACCTCCCGGCCGTGGCGGGGATCGGCGCCGCCGCGGTCGTCGCGCTGCTCCTCCTGCTCGGCACCGCCAATCAGGTTGGCGCTGGTCACGGCGACCCGCTGCGTCCGGCCGAACCGGTCGAGATGATCACCACGCTCTGGCAGTGGGCCACCGTCGGTGACGCCCGGTCGGGCGATCTTGCCACAACGGGGCACGGCGGCCTCAGCGCCCCGGTCGCTCCGGGGACGGCCAACAACGGAGGGGCCTTCTCGATCCCGATTGCGCTGCGTCTCGATCCGCTCACCGCCACGCTCCTCACGATCATCACCGGCGTCGGCTTGCTCGTCGCCATCTATTCGATCGGCTACATGCACGACGACCCGGGCTATCCGCGGTTCTTCGCGCTGGTGGCGATGTTCGTGTTCTCGATGTCGATGCTCGTTGCCGCAAGCAATTTCCTCCTCGTCTACGTCTTCTGGGAAGCGGTGGGGGCCTGCAGCTACCTTCTCATCGGCTTTTGGTACACGAAGCCCGAGGCCGCGCGCGCCGCCAAGAAGGCGTTCCTCGTCAACCGCGTCGGTGACTTCGGTCTGGCGATCGCCACCTTCCTGCTTTGGATGACCTACGGCACGCTCGACTTCCACGACACGCACCTCGCCGACGGCACGATCGTCGAGGGGATCCTCGGCCAGATCCGCCTCGCCGACGAAGCCGGGTATGTAGGTGGCGCTGTCGGCACGGCGATCTGCCTGCTGATGCTCCTGGCCGCCTGCGGCAAGAGCGCCCAGATGCCGCTCCATGTCTGGTTGCCCGACGCGATGGAGGGGCCGACCCCCGCCAGCGCCCTGATCCACGCCGCGACGATGGTTACCGCCGGCATCTACCTCATCACCCGCTCGGCGCCGCTGTTCGTCGGTTGCCCCGGGGCGCTTGCGATGGTGTCGATCGTCGGGGCGACGACGGCGCTCGTTGCCGCCCTCATCGCCACGGTGCAGAACGATCTCAAGCGGGTGCTCGCCTATTCCACGATCAGCCAGCTCGGCTACATGTTCGTCGCCCTCGGCACCGGCACGATGCTCGGGTTCACCGCGGCGATTTTCCACCTCGTCACGCATGCCTTCTTCAAGGCCCTGCTCTTTCTCGGCGCCGGTTCGGTGATGCACGCCATGGGGGGCGTGATCGACATGCGGCGCTTCGGTGGACTCAGACACGTGATGCCGATCACGGCGGGGACGTTCCTGGTCGGGGCCTTTGCCCTCGCCGGCGTTCCCCCGTTCGCTGGCTTCTTCAGCAAAGACGAGATCCTCGCCACGCTCCACGCCAAGGCGCACCCAGAGGCCCATGGCTCGGATCACGCCGAAGCGGGCTCGGCCGGCGAGCGACCGAGGGATCTCGCCGGTGGGGTGGGCCTCGTGGCAAGCGTCCCCGTCCGCCCGTTCCGTCCGGGCTCGATGATCACTCGCGTTTCACTTTCGGACGCTCACGACGTCTCGCACGGGGCTCATGACGTCTCGCACGAGAAGGTGGGGCTCGATGCCCTCGACCATCCCTCGACCTGGCGGCTGCTGTTCTGGATGTCACTGCTCACCGCCGGACTGACGGCGTTCTATACGTTCCGCGCGGTGTTCATGACCTTCACAGGCCCGGTCCGCGTGCCGAAGGAAGCGGGGCACCATGCCCATGAATCGCCCCCCGCGATGACGACGCCGCTGCTGGTGCTGGCGGTTCTGTCGGCGCTTGCGGGGCTCGTGCTCTTCGTCACCAACGCCCTGTCAAGCTTCCTCGCCGCCACCCCGTCGCTCACCGCGCCGGCCGTGGCCCGTACGGCCGTGCCCCATGTCTTCCATTGGGATATCGCCATCCAGGGAACCCTCGCCGCGGCCATCGGCATCGCCGTCGCTGCCATCGGCCACCTCGGCCGGCGCAGCGACTCGCCGCAACTGGAACGCTACCTCGGCCCGCTGGGAACGCTGTTCGCCAACAAGTTCTACTTCGATCAGATCTACGCCGCGCTCATCGTCAAGCCTCTCGAGGCGCTGGCGATGGTCACGGCCTTCTTCGACCGCGCGATCGTCGACGGCACGGTTGACGCGATCGGACAGGTGCCGCTCGCCTGGGGCTCCGCGATCCGTCGGATGCAGTCGGGCCTCGTCCAGCGCTATGCCCTGGCGGGGGTCGTCGGGGTGCTGGCGATCGTTCTCGCCCTCGCCTGGCAGCTCCGCCCCTGACCAGGCCCGGTCGCCCCTCATTCCCCGAAACCATCGGCCCCACCGCGACATCCCCAGCCATGAATCCCTTCTCCCCGGCCAACCACCTCCTGCTGGTCATCCTCACGCCGCTCGTCGGTGCCCTGGCGGCCTGGCTGCTCGGATCGCGCGGCGTTTCGGCGGTGCGTCAAAGCGCCGCGGTCACGACGCTGATCACGCTCGCCGGCGCCGTCCTCCTCATCCTCAGGGCACTTCCAGAGGTGACGGCCGGGCACGCCTTCGCCGTCAGCGAGGGGCCGTGGCTCGTCGATGGGCCGTTCGACATCCGCTTCTCGCTCGGCCTCGACGGACTGTCGATCTGGCTGTTCGGCCTCTCGGCTCTCCTCTCGGTGACCGCCGTGATGGTCAGCTGGGAAGCGATCAAAGAGAAGCCGGTCGGCTTCTACATCCTGCTGCTCGTCCTCGAGTCGGCGATGCTCGGCGTGTTCGCTGCCCGAGACGTGATCCTGTTCTATGTGTTCTTCGAGTTCACCCTCGTGCCGCTCTTTTTCCTCATCGGTATCTGGGGGCACGACGATCGCCGTCGGGCCGCGGTGAAGTTCTTCATCTACACCCTCGCCGGAAGCGTGCTTGCGTTCCTGGGCCTGCTCACCATCGTCCTGTGGAACGCCTCGCACACCGGCACGCTCTCCTTCGACATCGCCACGCTCACCACCGGCCTGGCGGCCCATCCGCTCCCGATGGATGCCCAGGGGGGATGGCTGCAGTGGTGGGTGTTTCTGGCCCTGTTTGCCGGCTTTGCCGTCAAGGTGCCGATCGTTCCCTTTCACACCTGGCTCCCGCTGGCGCACGTCGAGGCACCGACTGGGGGAAGCGTCGATCTCGCCGGCGTCCTCCTCAAGATCGGCATCTATGGCTTTCTCCGCTTCTCCCTGCCGATGCTCCCTGAGGCAACAGCCGCCGCCGCCCCTTGGATCCTCGGCCTGGGCGTTGTGGGAATCCTCTACGGGGCGCTGGTGGCGCTTGCGCAGACCGATCTCAAGCGACTCATCGCCTATTCCTCGGTGAGTCACATGGGCTACTGCGTGATGGGCATCGCAGCCCTCGAACCGGTGGCCGTCGAAGGGGCGACGCTCCAATTGATCAATCACGGCCTCTCGGCGGCGGGGCTGTTCGCGTTGGTCGGAATGATCTACGAGCGCTATCACACCCGGTCGATCGCGAATCTCGGCGGGATCGCGGCGC
>CAJAYZ010000421.1 GCA_903949225.1 uncultured Planctomycetaceae bacterium | reverse complement strand
GGCCATCTCCATGCCGAGGCTGGTTCGCGGGCGGGGGGGAAGCTCGACGTCGAGTCGCTCCCCCTTTCGTTCGACCGTGAGGGCCACGGCCTGATCGCGGATCCGCGAGAGGGTGGCGACGAGCTGCGCGTGGGTGTCGATCGGGACGCCATCGACGGCGCGGACGATGTCGCCTCCGGCCAGGGGGGGCGTCGCCTTCCCGGCGCTCCCCGGCAGCCCTTCGCCGAGATCGTCGGGGAGCTTGAGGGAGAGCGGCCCGGAGATCCCGACCATCGGTGCCCCGCCATCGGTGTCGGGGCGGAGCGTGACCTCGCGGACATCCCCCTCGCCCGGACGACGAACGGTGAAGCCGACTCCCTTCGAGAGATCGCCGAGGGTCACCTTCTTCTGGAGCTCCTTGAAAACCGTCACCGGAGTTCCGCCGACTGCGACGATCTCGTCGCCCGTCCGCAGCCCGGCCCGCCAGGCGGCGCCGCCGGGGCGCACCGCCGAGGTCCCGGAGGCGACCTCGCGGACACCGAGGCCGAAGGCGAGTGACGCCATGAGAATGGCGAAGATCACGTTCATGATCACGCCAGCGGAGATGATCGCCATCCGCTCCGGCACCGACTGCGCCGGGTAGCTGCGCGGATCCCAGGCCGGATGCGGATCGGAGGTCGGTTCGGCCGGGAGGTCGCCAGAGGCCGCGCGGGCCCGGTGCGCCTCGGCGGTGGCCGCGCCGGGGTTGTCATCCTGCCCGAGCATCTTCACGTAGCCCCCCAGGGGGAGCGCACCGATGCCGTACTCCGTCTCGCCCCACTTGAAGCTGCAGAGCTTGAGGCCGCCGACGTCGAAGCCGAGGTAGAACTTTTCGCACTTCACCCCGCACGCCTTCGCGACGAGGAAGTGCCCCAGTTCGTGGACGAAGATCACGAACCCGAGCCCGAGGACCGACTGGAGCGTCTCCAACGGATGGCTGGCGATCCACTCGATCCCCCGCTGCCCGGGCCAGGCGCCGAAGAGCACGGCTCCGGCATCCACTGTCATCGTCACGAACTCACCCACGTCACGACCTCCTGTCTGGCCCAGGCGTCGAGTCGACGGATGTCGTCGAGCGACGGATCGGCCTGATACGCATGCCCTTCCAGAACGCGGGCACAAACGTCCGCGATGCCGGTGAACCGCATCCTCCCGGCGAGGAACGCCCCCACCGCCTCCTCGTTGGCGGCGTTGAGGACGGCCCCCGCCGTTCCCCCGCGCGCCGCCGCCTCATGCCCGAGCCGCAAGCTCGGGAAGCGGACCGGATCGGGGGGTTCGAAATCGAGTCGCAGCCCCAGCCTGAAGTCGAGCCGCCGCGCGGGGCCGTCGAGCCTCTGCGGATGGGAGAGGGCGTACTGGATCGGGAGCTTCATGTCGGGAGGGCTGAGCTGAGCGATCACCGATCCGTCGACGAACTCGACCATCGAATGGACCACCGACTGCGGATGGACAACGACGGCGAGCTTGTCGGCCGGAAGATCGAACAGCCAGCGGGCTTCGATCAGCTCGAGCGCCTTGTTCATCATCGTCGCCGAGTCGATCGTGATCTTCGGCCCCATCGACCAAGTCGGATGGCGGAGCGCCTCCTGCGGCGTGACCGTCTCGAGGGACTCGCGCGAAGCGGTGCGGAACGGGCCACCACTGGCGGTGAGGATCACCCGCACAACCTCGTCGGCCGTCCCTGACCTCAGCGCCTGGTGGATCGCCGAATGCTCGCTGTCGACCGGCAGGAGCACGGCGCCGCGCTCGGCCGCCAGCCGCATCACGAGCGGCCCGGCCATGACGAGCGTCTCCTTGTTGGCCAGTGCCACTGTCTTGCCGGCCTCGAGTGCCGCGACCGTGCTCCGCAGGCCGGCAGCGCCCACGATCGCCGACACGACCCGGTCGACCTCCGGGGCACCGACGAGATCGTCGAGCGCCTCAGGGCCCACGGCCAGTTGCGTCCCGGCCGGGAGGGCGGTGGCGCCGATCGTCGCGGCAGCAGCGGGGTCGGTGACAACGACCCAGGCAGGACGGTGGATCCGCGCCTGCTCGAGCAGCGG
>CAJAYZ010000420.1 GCA_903949225.1 uncultured Planctomycetaceae bacterium | reverse complement strand
TTCCTCACCCGGCTCGAGGCCCCGCCGAGCCCGTTTCGCGCGGCCGACGGCAGCGTGTCGGAGGCGGCCGAACGGGGCCGGACGCTCTTCGAATCATCCCGCGCCGGCTGCAGCGAGTGCCACACGCCCCCCTTCTACACGAGCCCCGGCCTTCACGACGTGGGGCTGGGGAAGAAAGAGGATCGCTACCCCTCCTACAGTCCGCCGACGCTCCTCGCCGGTTACCGCAAGACGCGTTGGCTCCACAACGCCCGGGCCCGATCGATCCACGATCTCCTCGCCGGGCCCCACTCCCCGGAAAAGATCAACGGCCAGCCGGCGTTCACCGAAGCCGAGATCGACGACCTCGTCGCCTGGCTGAAGACGCTTTGAGGGTGGCCGTCGGGAAAATTCGGCCCCTCAACGCACTTGTGAGTACCGGCGATCACGAACGTCCTCTCCTTTGTGTACGGTTGGGCGCCCCGATGAGCGAGTACCTCCTGATCTGGGATCATGGGATTCATTCACTGTGGACCGAAGCGGCTCGTCGTTGCGGCAAAATGCTGTGCAGCACGCGCCACGATGGTGATTGTTCGTGGGTAAACGGCTGTGGTCTTGGCGATGAGAATGCGCAGTGCAACGTCATACCGATCACGAGCGTCGATGGAATTCGTTCCGAACCCAGTGATGTGCTGCTGCTTGTTACGCCCAAAAAAAAGAATGCGAATGTCGATGCCGCCCTTGTGGAGTCCTCCATAGGTTGCGTCTTACGGATCCTGCAGCAACGGGGGGTGGTCGTCTTCGTGTCGCAGGGCGCAAGCCGTCAGCGGAGGTGGGTTGGCCTGCCTTCGAAATCCTGATCCAGTCGGCGTGGAGGTCTATGCCCCCCCTGTGCGGAGGTGATTTCGATACCCCCCAAACCACGACTGAAGCTCAAACCCGCTGCAAACAACTCCTGAGTCTTCGTTTCGCCCGGTACAAGAGCGGCAAGCCGGACAGTCCCGCCGGTCCGAGGTGACCCCCGCTGTCCCCCGATGCCGACCTATATTGGTGGCGAGGCACCATCCGCGGGGAGGCGAGCGACGTGACGACCAGCGAGCAGCGACAGATTGGCGTGCAGGCGCGGCCGTGGGGAGCGCGGCGGACCGTGGGGCTCGCCCTGATCATCATCCTGATCCTGCCCCTGCTCGGGGCCTCTGGCTGTAGCGCCCCCGACGAAAAACTGCCGCCGCGAAAGGCTCGGGAGAAGGCCGACACGGGGGCCGGAGTGGGGGCTTCGCAAGCCACACCTGACCCGCAGCCGTTGCCGGCTGAGGTGCCCGCGCGGCCGGTGTTTGCGCCGGTGGGGCTCACGGATGCCGCAAAGCTCCAGGCCCGGCTTCGCGACGAATGTTTCGAGGTCGCTGAGACGCTCTTGGCCGACTTTCCCGCTGATCCGGCCGGCTGGACGCTCCTCGGGGCGGTGCACCGCTACTTCGGCGATGACGCCGGGGCTGAAAAACTTTTGTATAAGGCCCTCGTTCTTGACCCCGACTCGCCCGACGCCCACCGGCAACTCGGCAACGCCGCCGTCGAACGGGGCGACCTCGACGATGCCGAGGCCCACTACCGCCTCGCACTCTACGCCGACCCCGAGGCGCTTGTCGTCATCGATAGCCTCGTCGAGACGCTCCTCACCAAAGGAGACACGGCCGCCGCCAGCGAGCTTCTCCTCGGCTACCTCGCCGATCACCCGCGCGTCGTCGAGGCCTGGTGTCTCCTCGGCAGGATGCGGATGGTCGAGGGGGACTTCAACGCCGCGCGCGAGGCTTTTGAGAAGGCCCTCGAAGTCGAGCCAACGTCGCGTGACGCCAGCCATGGCATGGCGGAGGCTCTCGGCAACCTCGGCCGAGAGACACCGCTCCCTGTGACCCTCGAACTCGAGCACCGCCTCCGCGACCGACGCGACGCGGCCCATCCCGCCCGCCCCCTCGAGGCCCTCGACGGTATCGGCCCCGTCCCGTGGACGGCGACGGTCAACTACTGGGCGGCAGTGGCTCACGCCCGACTCGGCGACACGACGCGGGCCGCGATCGGCTGGGGACGTGCCCTCGAACTCGATCCCGACGATCACGACAGCCGCGAGGCCCTGGCGACGCTCTATGCCGAATCGGGGCGAACCCGCGAGGCGATGAAGCTTCGCCAGGAATGGTGCGATCTCGATCCCGCCAACCCGGCGGCCTGGTTCGGGATCGGCAAGCTTGCCCTCTCGCTTGGGCTCACCGAGGAGGCCGCAACGGCCTTGAAGAACGTTGTGGCCCTGGCGCCAGAGCGTGCCGAGGGGCACGCGCTCCTTGCCCGGGCCGAGGCCACGCTTGATCCAGCGGCAGCGCTCGAGGCGGCCCGGCGGGCGGCCGACCTCGATCCCACCGCGGCCCACTTCACGCTCCTCGGCGACACGCTCTCCCGCGGGGAAGATCGCGACGAGGCGGCCGCTGCCTATGAGCGTGCGCTCGCGCTCGATCCGGACGACGACCGGGCCAAGCAGGGGATGAACCGCCTGGAGCGTCTGCCCGCCACGGAATAGCTCCGAGATCAACCGCCAAGCGACGCGGCCGATCAGCCCGCCGTCGGCTCGATGCGGATCGTGAAGATGACCGGCACGAGCCGCTCCCGGGCCGTCTGGTCGAGGGCCTCCCAACGCTTCATGAGCTTGCCGGAGAGCACCCTCGCAGCGGCCTGGGCCTCAACATCGGTACTGATGTCGGGGATGAGCCGGAAGTCGGTGACGATCTGCTTGATCATGAAGGTCTCGAAGTTCTGCTTCTCCGCGACAGCCGCCTGGAAGTGGGCGAACGGCTCGTCGAACGGCGTGTGAGGAAACTCCGCGGCAAGGTTCACGCCGGCCGCGAGCTGATCCTTCGTGAACGTCTTCGTCTCGCTTCCCCAGGTTACCTTGGCAGCCGGTGTCTGGAGACCGGTGACCTTGAGGCGGTAGCGGTTGAGATCGTCGTTGAACGGCACGAAGGGGAGGATGCTCCGCGTGCCGCCGCTGGAACTGGCTTCCCCCTCGAAGCAGAACGGCCAGCGCGTGCTCGACACCTCGACGGTTGCCACGACGCCGTCCTTCTTCACGCCCGCCACCTTCTGCCCCGGCGTCCCCTTGGCCGTGCCGGCGGAGAGATCGACGGTGATCTCGCCGATCGAGCCATCGACCCCGAGCCCCTTGAGAAAGGCGTAGGCCATGAGGAGCTGGCCGTTGGGGCCGGGGTGGAAGCCGTCCCCGCCACAGACGTCGTACTTGGGGCCAAGGGTGCCGTTTGCCTTCGTCATCGCATCGACCATCGCGGCGTGGACATCGGCGAATCGCTGACCCTTCTCCGTGGCAAGCGCCCGGTCGATATCGCGAAGGTGGGCGAGGTTGTCGTTGTAGGCGATGTGGGCCGGCTTGTCGGCCATCGTCTGGCCAGGCCGGAAGAAGTTTGTGTCGACCGCGCCGGGGGAACCGACGACCACCGACTTCACGCCGAGGGCGGAGAGCCGGTCGAGGATCCGGCGCATGTTCGCTTCGTAGGCCGTGCCGATCTCGCTCCGCCACGGCTGGTAGCCGCCGTCGTTCATCCCGTAGCAGAGGGTGACGATGTCGGGATCGAAGACCGCCAGATCGTTGTCAGCCCGGTTGGCGAATCCGCCGGCCGTCTCGCCCCCCCAGCCAAACTGCATGACGCGGAGGTCGGGCACGCCGGAACAGGCGAGCAGCCACGACTCGACATACTTGCTGTAGAGTTTTTGTTCGGTGATCGAGTCACCGACGATCGCCACGCGCGCTTTCGGCTGGAGGGCCGACTCCTCGGCCATGAGGGGACCGGTCCACGCCACCGGGGCGACGAAGGTGAAGGCCGCAGCGATCGATCGGAGGAACATGGCGCGCACACGAAGGCTCCAGGGGAAAGGGGAACAGGAAGCGGCATTATGAGCCACCGCGGGCGTAGGCGGTCAATGCGACGCTCAAGCATCGTTGAAAATCCCGCTCGGGGGAGACGTATACTCGGGAGAGCGGCAGGACTCAGTCCTCCGGGGGGTGGTAAGGAGGGGAGCATGCGAGGGGCGGGTGCAGGTGAAAACGCGTGGCCTTGGGCTCGCCGCACCGGGATGGCGGCCTGGGTGCTCTGCGGTCTCCTCGTGAGTGGCTGTGGTCGGCCCAAGGACGCTTCCAGACCGCCCACCGCACCCCGGCCGAGCTCTGCTGAGCCGAGCAGCGACTTAAACGTCAATCCTGCCCAGATCGAGCCAGCGAAGGTCGATCTTCTGAGTCGTCCTTCGTTCGCGACCGACGGTGAAACAGCCGAGGCGGCCGAGGCGGCCGGCCTGCGAGATGAGTGCTTCACCCTCGCCGAGGCGATCGCCGCCGCCGCTCCCCGCGACCCGGCCGGATGGAATCTCCTCGGCGTCGTCCACCGGCATTTCGGCGATGCGGAAGGGGCTGTCAGGCTCTGGGAGCACGTCCTCACGCTCGATCCGCGGTTTTCCGAGGCGATCCGACAGCTCGGAGATGCGGCGCTCGAACAGGGAAATCCTGCCGATGCGGAGCGGCGCTACTGGCAGACGCTCGAGATCGATCCAAGCGCGCTGCCCGTGGTGGGGCAGTTGGCCGAGGCGCTTCTGCAACAGGGGAAGTTTTCGGCCGCGGCCGAACTGCTTGAAGTGTTCCTCGAGGCCCATCCGCGATCCGCCGCGGCCTGGTGTGCCCTCGGCAAGACCCGGGCTGCCGAGAAAGAGACGGCAGCGGCGAAAGCGGCCTACGAACGGGCCCTCGAGATCGACCCGGAATCCCGCGATGCGCACCAGGGGCTGGGGAGAACGCTGTTAACGCTTGGCGATAAGGAGGGGGCGAAGGTTCACCTCGAGGCGGTCGCGCGGATCCAAGGGGCAAAGGTCGATCGTTACCGGTCGGGGAATGCCCAGGACGTCGATGCAGCCGCACCGCTCGCCTGGGCGGCGGCGAACCACCACGAGGGCGCCTTGCTCCTCGCCCGGCGCGGGGAGATGGCGGCGGCCGAGCAGGCCGCCAAGCGGGCCATCGAACTCGACGCCGACGCGGGGCCATCGCGGGCACTGTTGGCGGCGCTGTTGGCGAGGGCCAGCCGCGGCGACGAGGCGCTGGCGGTGCTGCGGGCGGGGTGCGCGCAGACGCCTTCGTCGGCCGAGGCCTGGATCGGTCTCGGGCAGATGGCCTTCGGTCAGGGCCTCGTCGCCGAGGCCGAGACCGCTCTCCGCAAGGGGATCGAGCTTGCGCCCGACAACGCCGCGGCGCTCGTGCTCCTCGCCCGGGTCG
>CAJAYZ010000419.1 GCA_903949225.1 uncultured Planctomycetaceae bacterium | reverse complement strand
GCCGGGGGGCTCGCGCCCGCGTCGACGAGCCGCCCCGCCACGCGGAAGGTTTCGGCCGAGGTCGAGGGGAAGCGGAAGCCGCCGGTGTCGGTCGAGAGGCCGGCGTAGAGCGGCGTGGCGATCCGCTCGGTGAGCGGGACTTTGAGCCGCAGTGCCACCTCGCTGATGATCCTCGCCGTTGCCTCGGCGGTGGTGTCTTTGAACCAGCGGTCGGAGAGATCGTCCTCGCTGACGTGATGATCGATGACGAGGACCTTGGCACGCATCTCCTTGGCGACATCGGCCATCGCCCCGAGCTGCGCCCAGGCGCTGGTGTCGACGATGAGGAAGAGGTCGCGGTCGGCAAGGTCGGCCTTCTTCACGCCGGTCTGGAGCGATTCGATGCGCCGGTCGGGGTCGATCCAGGCGAGCGTCGGCGGGGTCGCCTGGGCGTTGACGATGCGGACATCCTTGCCGATCGCTTCGAGGATTCCGAGCATCCCGAGCTCGCTGCCGAGCGCGTCGCAATCGGGGCGGACATGGCTCGTCAGCACCACCTTTTGGCAGTTCCGCAACACCTCCACGAGGGCTGCCCAGTCGAGACGCGTCGAGGCCATGGAAGCTCCGCGGGGGAGAGAAGGAAGGAACGGGAAAGTTGGCCGGTCAGCCACTCGAAGAGGATGGGAAGCCCGCGCCGATCGCGGCGGCCCGGGCGACGTCGGTCGCCAGCTGGGCCTTGAGATCGTCGAGGGATTCGAAGCGGCGAGTGTCACGGAGCCGCGCGAGGAAGTCAACGTCGAGACGCTGGCCGTAGAGGTCGCCGTCGAAGCCGATGAGATGGACCTCGACGGTCACCCCGGTAGCGCCGAACGTCACGTTCGGGCCGATGTGGATCGCGGCCGGGGACGGTGAAAGCGGCTTCCTCCCCCCTGCCCCGGCTGACGCCGCGGGGGGATGCGCGAGGCCGGCATAGACCCCGGCGGCGGGAAGGAGCGTGGTGATCCCTTCGAGATTGGCCGTGGGGAAGCCGAGAGTGCGCCCCCGGGCCTGCCCGTGGACGACGAGCCCGTCGACCCGGTAGGGAGCGGTGAGCAGCCCGCGGGCGGCCTCGATCTCGCCGGCGCTGATCAGCCGCCGGATCCGCGAGCTCGACACCGGCTCCCCGCCGCGCTCGAGCGGCCCGACGGTGATCACCTCCGCCCCGTCGGCGGCGGCGAGTGACTCGAGCAACGCGAGGTCGCCCTGGCGATCGGCGCCGAAACGGAAGTCGGGCCCCTCGACGATCGCCGCGGCTCCGACCGTCCCCCGGAGGACTTCGCGGTAGAAGGCGGCGGCCGGCAGCGCGAGGAACGCCCGATCGACCGGCTGGACGAGGACCGCATCGACACCGAGATCGAGGAGCAGCCCGGCACGGCGATCAGGGGTCGAGAGCGCCGCCGGGGCGGCGTCGGGGCGGAGGATCCGAGCGGGATGGGGATCGAAGGTCAGCGCCGCCGTCGGCAGCCCGAGACGCCGGCCAGCCTCGAGGAGCCGGGCGACGATCGCGGCGTGGCCGAGATGGACGCCGTCGAAGTTGCCGACGGTCACCGCGCAGGAAGCGCGGCCCGGTGGCCAGCGGGGGCCGGCGGCAAGCAGACGCGGGGCGGCAAAGTGCGGCAAGGGAGGGAGAAATATCGTGGGAACGAGGACTGACAAACGACGTGGCCCCGCGGAGACGAGGCCCTTCTGAGTGTAGCCTACGCGCGCCTTTCCCGCGGGGAGGGCCCTCCGTGGCGACGGTATCATGGAGCCTTGACGATGAATCCCAGTCCATGAATCCCAGCTTCGGACTGCGCCCCGCTCCCGCGGACACCACGGATCCTCACCACCGATGACCGACGACAAGCAGATCTACCTCTCGCCCGATCTGACCAGCCGCTTGGCGGCGATCGACATCGGGTCGAACAGCGTGCGGATGCTGGTCGCCGAGGCCCTTCGCGGCGGTACGTACCGGATTCTCGACGAGGAACGGGAGCCGACCCGGCTCGGCCGCAGCGTTGCCTCCGGGGAACTCGACGACGAGTCGATGGCCCGGACGATCCAGGCGCTGCGGAGCTTCCGGGAGATCGCCGCCGGATATCAGGTGACAAACCTGCGGACGATCGCCACCTGCGCCGTTCGCGAGGCCCGCAACGGGCCCGACTTCTGCCGCCGCGTCCGCGACGAGGTGGGGATCGAGATTGAGGTCATCAGCTCCGAACGGGAGGCGCGGCTGGCGTTCTCGAGCGTCCAGCACGCCATCGATCTCACCGGGCGGAACGTCGTCGTCGCCGACATTGGCGGCGGCAGCACCGAGATCGTCTTCGCCACCGGCAACCTCATCGAGGCGATCTATCCGACGACGCTCGGCGCCGTCCGCCTCACCGAGCGCTTCGGCAGCGGCGATCCCCCCGATCCGGTCAAGTTCCTCGCCCTCGAGGAGGAGGTGGCGACGACGCTCAAAAAGAAGACGTCGCGGCCGATGTTCGCCCCCCACTTCCTCGTCGGCTCCGGCGGCACGTTCACGACCGTCGCCGAATTGGTAATGGCCTCGAAGGGAGAGAGCGACCTCCCCGTCCCCGGCTACCGCGTCTCGCACGCCGAGGTCCGCCATCTCCTCGACCGGTTGCGGAAGCTGCCGGTGCGGTCGCGGCGGGCCCTCCCGGGCATGACTCCGGATCGGGCTGACATCATCATCGCCGGCCTGACGATCATCGACGGGCTTCTGAAGCGATTCCGGGTCAACACCCTCGTCGTCCACACGCGCGGCGTCCGCGATGGGCTCGTCCGCGAGATGCTCGAGGACGTGCTCGGGGCCAACAGCGCGCCTGTCGACCTTGCCGCGCTCCGCGAGGCGGCGATCGAACGGCTGGCGTCGGCCTGTTCGGGCGAGGTTGAGCACGGCCGGGCCGTCGCCTCGCTCGCCGGCCGGATCTGGGAGCAGCTCGCCGACCCGCTCGGCCTCGATCCGGCTGATCGACCGCTCCTCGAGTGTGCCGCCCGGCTCCAGGATGTGGGCTACGTCATCAACTACGACAAGCACCACAAGCACAGCTACCACCTCATCCGCAACAGCCGGCTCCCCGGAATCCGGGCCCACGACCTGGAACTGATCGCCAACGTCGCCCGCTATCACCGCGGCGCGCATCCGAAGAAGAAGCACGAAAACCTCCTCCGCCTCACTCCTGCCGACCAGCGCCGTGTCCATGGCATGGCGGCCGTCCTCCGCTTGGCGGGGGGCCTCGACCGGAGCCGGTCGCAGCAGGTCCGCGATGCGGTTGTCCATGTCGACGGCGGGACGGTGACACTCGAAGCGGTGGCCGATCAGGATCCACAGGTCGACCTGTGGGGGGCGGAGCGACGCACCGATCTGTTCGAGAAGGTGTTTGACATGCCGGTGAAGTTCCGCTGGGCAGGAAGTGGCTCGAAGTAAGGGCCTTTCGCGGGGGAGCGCTGATGGTCTTCGTGGCCGCTGCGGCAGGCTTCGGGGTTGCCCGCACCCCGTCGCCGGACGCTCGCTACGGCCCTGCGTGGCCTTCGCTCGCTGCATGCCGCCTGCGCTTCGCCATCCATGGCTCCGCTTGCCGTCAAGCCCGGCTCCCGGGGTACGGGCAACCCCTCGCTGAGTCATCGGTTCTGAGCTCGCAGCCAGAACCGCGAAGCCTGCCACTGCGCTACGCTCGAGTCTCTGCCGAACTTACAACAGTCCTCTCCGCACCATTCCGACAAACCGGAATCTCCGGTGCGTGGGAGGTTTCCCCGAAGCGAGACGCGCGGGCCGGTCGATGCCACGAACATCGAGTGTGTCGTGTCCCGGAGCCGCCGATGTCCACCGCCCCTGTTCGCCAACTCGCCAGTCTGCTGGCCGATCGCAGTGACAACGGACGGGCGCTGCGGATCCTCATCGGGTCGCTGATTTGGTTCGTGGCCTCGATCGTCGTCGTCCGGGCTGATGATGGCGGGATGATGCCGAGAACCGGCTGGGGCGAGCCACGCGGTGTCGGCCGGGCCAAGCCGATGGGGCATGGCGAGCCGCAGCGTCAGGCCCCCTTCCTCCCCGGCCGCTCCCCCTACTCCACCGGCGTTCGTCAGCGTCCGAAATACTTCGTCCCGCCGACGCTCCCCCGCACGCCCACTTGGCCCGTCTACGGCACGCAACCGGGCGTTCGTCCCGGCGACTGGCCGACGTACGCCCCGCTCGGCATGGGGGGCTACCGCTTCCCCGCCGTCGGCAACCAGGCCTACCGCTGACGTTCTGCAGCGCGGTAGCGCCGGCTCCCCGCGCTGTTAGGATTTCTGCCACAGGAGCGGTTTCGCTCGCAGTGGCGGGAGGCGGGCGCGAATGGCGGATCTTCTCGTGGTGAGCGATGCCGGGCTCTACTGCCCGGCGGGTGACTTCTGGATCGACCCCTGGCGGTCGGTGCCCCGCGCGGTCATCACCCACGCCCACGCCGATCATGCCCGGTCGGGGTGCGATCGCTACCTCTGCGCTGCCCCCGGCAAGCTCGTGATGCGGAGCCGCCTCGGCGGCACCGTGCCGATCGACACGCTGCGCTACGGCGAATCGACGACGTTCAACGGGGTGAAGGTCTCGCTCCATCCGGCCGGCCATGTCCTCGGGTCGGCGCAGGTCCGCGTCGAGCACGCAGGGCAGGTGTGGGTTGTCAGTGGCGATTACAAGACCGCCCCCGACCCGACCTGCGCCCCCTTCGAGCCGGTGCGCTGCGATGTCTTCATCACCGAATCGACGTTCGGCCTGCCGATCTACCGCTGGCCCGCCCCGGAAATCATCGCCGCCGAGATCAACGCCTGGTGGCGGGCGAATCAGGCGGAGGGAAAGACGAGCGTCCTCCTCGCCTATGCCCTCGGCAAGGCGCAGCGGCTCGCCGCGATGATCGATCCGTCGATCGGCCCGATCCACGGCCACGGCGCCGTCATGAAGCTCGTTCGTGCCTATCGGGACAGTGGCGTCCGGCTCCCGCCGATCGACGCGGTGCCAGCGCGGGCCAAACGCGTCGGCCAGGGGCGGGCCCTCGTGATCGCGCCGCCGTCGGTGGCCGGAAGCGGGTGGCTCCGCGTCTTCGGAGAGGTGGCAGTGGCTCAGGCCTCGGGATGGATGACCGTCCGGGGCATCCGCCGTCGCCGCGGCTTCGGGACGGGATTTGTCCTCTCCGATCACGCTGATTTTCCAGGGCTCGTCTCCGCCGTCGAGGCGACCGGCGCCCGCCGCGTCCTCGTCACCCATGGCTCGAGCGAGGCCTTCGCCCGCTTCCTCCGCGGCCGCGGCCTTGAGGCCGATGTGCTGGCGACCCGGTTCACCGGCGAGCAGCCCGACCGGGACGATGCCGGCGACGGCGGCGACGACGACGATGTCGGGGCCGAGGCGGGGCCCGATGTGCCCGGGCCCGACATGAGCGTTCCCGACGACGGGGCGGCCGTCGATCCTGCTCCCCGGAGCGAACTGCCGTGAAGCGGTTCACCGATCTCTCCTGGCGCCTCGACGCGACGACAAAAACCTCCGAGAAGGAGGCGCTCCTTGTCGACTACTTCCGCGCCGTCCCTCCCGGCGACGGCGCCGTGGCCGTCCGGATTCTCTCCGGGGGACGGCAGTCGCGAGCGGTGTCGACGACGCTCCTGCGAACATGGGCGGCCGAGGCGGCGGGGATCCCCGACTGGCTCGTCGAGGAGTGTTATGCCCACGTCGGCGATCTCGCCGAGACGCTCGCGCTGCTTCTTCCTGAGCCGGTGGCGTGCCTCGGGACGGGCGCCGCCACGGAGTGGGGCGGGCTTGCCGATTGCATGCGGGGCACGGTCGATCGAATCCGCGCCGAGGCCGACGAGGGACGGAAGCGGGCGCTCGTTGAGGAGGTGTGGCGCGGCCTCGGCCCGGCGGAGCGGATCGTGTGGCACAAGTTCCTCACCGGCGGCCTCCGCCTCGGCGTGTCGCGGACG
>CAJAYZ010000418.1 GCA_903949225.1 uncultured Planctomycetaceae bacterium | reverse complement strand
GTACCGCGGCCGGGACATGCCCCGGCGCCTCGCCGAGATACTTGAGGAGGACATTCCCGGAGAGGGAGACGCCAAACAGGGTCAGGTCAGGCAGCGGTGCGTTGGCCTCGGAGCCGGTCGCCGAGCGCCCCTCGGTTCGTTCGTCCCCACAGCACCAGCCGATGACGGCATCGACGACCGCCGCGAGATCCCCTGAGCAGCCAGCATGGTAGGGGCGGCGGGCCCAGGCCATCCCCGCGCCACAGCCGCGCATGTCCCAGCGAAAGACGCGCACGCCGCGCGCCGTGAGCTTTTCGGTAAGGCGCACAAGCAGCGGCGTGCGGTGGTGGTCGGCAAGGCCATGCGAGAGGATCGCCACCTTCGCACCGGGGGTCCAGCCGGCAGGGCAGTCGTCGTGAACCGCCAGCGCGTCGCCGTCGGCGAGTTCGACGCGCCGCAGGATCGCTGCATGATCGGCGAGCTTCTGCGGCACAAGCGCCGGTAGGATCGTCTGCACGTGCGGATTCTTCATCCACCACGGCGGCTCGAAGGCCAAGGGGGTGTCGTCGGCGGGCATGGTGGCTCCTCGCAGCCCCATGGGCAGGGCCGGAGAGTAGTTCTGAATCAGGCGAAGATGTCGGCGATCGGTTCGCCGTGGTCCATCTCCAACCGACGCCGGCCGGGCACCTCGAGCTTCCGGCCATCGAGGCCGAGGAGTTGGAGGACGGTGGCGTGGAGGTCGGTGACGTAATGGCCGTCGCCGAGAGCGTTGTAGCCGAGTTCGTCGGTAGCGCCATGGACATGGCCACGTTTCACTCCCGCCCCGGCGAGCCAGATCGTGAAGCCGTTGGGATGGTGGTCGCGTCCGTCGACGCCCCCTCCCCGCTGTTCGAGCCCCGGAGTCCGGCCGAACTCGGTGCAGAAGACGACGAGCGTCTCGTCAAACAATCCCCGCGCCTTGAGGTCGCGGATCAGCCCGGTAATCGGGAGGTCGATCGTGGCACACAGACGGGTGTGGTTTTCCTTGAGCTTTTGGTGCGAATCCCAGACGCCGTACGGCGACGGGAAGACCTGCACGAAGCGCACGCCGCGCTCCACGAGCCGGCGGGCCGTGAGGAGACGCTCGCCGGCGAGCTTGGTCGCCTCGACGTCGAGGCCATAGAGACGGGCTGTCGCCTCGGTCTCGTCGGTGAAGCCAACCGCCTCCGGCACGGCGGCCTGCATCCGGTAGGCGAGCTCGTAGCCGCGGATCCGAGCCCGCAGCTCCGCATCGTGCGGATGCTCGGCCGCGGCGATCGCCCCGAGCCGGCCGATGAGGTCGAACTCGTCCCGCTGCTGCCGAGCCGACTGCGACGCCTCACGCCGTCCGAAGGGAAGCGGGTTGGCCGGATCGAGGGCGAAAGGAACACCGGCATGCTGCGGCCCGAGATAGAGCGAATCGATCGACTGGCGCGTGTCGCTCCGCGTCGGCCCGCCGAGGACGACATACCGGGGAAGATTCTCGTTGAGCGAGCCGAGCCCGTAGGAGGCCCAGGCGCCAAGGCTTGGCTGCGGCTCGTCGAGTCGGTGGCGACCGGTGTGGATCTGGTTCTCGGCGGCGTGGTCATTGTCGGTCGTCCACATGTTCCGCACGAAACAGAGATCGTCGACGACGCCCGCCAGTTGCGGCCACCAGTCGCTGATCTCGATGCCACTGCGGCCGCGGGGGGCGAAGCCGACCTGCATCGGATAAATGATGGGATAGACGTCGCGGACGTTGATCTCCTCGGCAGGCACCGATCGAAACCGCTTCCGATGGAGCGGCGAATTGACCGGATTGTCGAACGGGGTTTTGTCGTAGCTCTTGCCAGCGTGAGTGTTGAGCGCGGGCTTGGGATCGAACGTCTCGACGTGGCTGTAGCCCCCCGACAGAAACACCCAGATCACCGACTTCGCTCGCGCACTGGCCGTCGCCGCCAGCGCCGGCTGAGCGTCGCATAGCAGCGACTCGAGCGCCAGCGAGCCGAACCCAAGTCCGAGCCCAGCCCGCGGGCCGGCCGCCAATAGCCCCCGCCGCGTCAGTCTTTGGCTTTCCTCGTTGTTGGGCATCGTCAGGGCTCCCCGGTCAGCGGATGGCGACGAAGTCGTTGTGATTGAAAAGCACGCGCACGAGCCCGGCTCGGCGCACCTCCGGCTCAACCGGCTCTGACATCCCCGCCGGCCCACGGCCTTCCGTGCCGAGCCAGTCGAGACAGGCGACCATCTCCTCGTCATGCGGCGCCCGGCCGAGGAGATGCTCGAACGCGGCCGCCACGAAGGCTCTCTGGTCGTCCTGCTGTTCCGCGGGCAGCCCCGCCCACAAGACGGCGGCGATCTTCGCGCTGGCCGCATGGACAAGCTCGCTGTTGGCCAGCGCCAGCCCCTGCTGCGGGATGATCGTCCGCGACCGACGATAACAGTCGCCGGCGTCGGCGCAGTCGAACACGGCCGCGAACGGGCTGCGGCCATCCTCTTCCGGCTGGCAGCTGTAATAGAGGCTGCGACGGAAGGTGGTGAGCGCCACCGCGTTCTCCAATTCCATCCCCCCGATCGTCCGATCGAGGGTGCCGGCGAGATGGAGGATCGAATCGCGCACCACCTCGGCCTCCATCCGGCCGACGTTCATCCGCTTCAGAAGCCGATTCTCCGGATCCTTTCCGACGGAAGTCGCCCCTCCTTGCTCGGCGCCGCCGGCAGGGGAGGGCTCCGCGCTTGCCCGGCGGTAGGCGGCGCTGGTGACGATGAGCCGGTGGAGCGGCTTCATCCGCCAGCCGTTCTCCATAAACTCGACAGCGAGCCAGTCGAGCAACTGCGGATGGGAAGGAGCGGCTCCAGCCCGGCCGAAATCGAACACGCTCGACAGGAGCGGCTCGTGGAAGTGCCGCATCCAAACATGGTTCACGGCCACCCGTGCCGCGAGCGGATTGTCCCGATCGGTGATCCAGCGGGCC
>CAJAYZ010000417.1 GCA_903949225.1 uncultured Planctomycetaceae bacterium | reverse complement strand
GTGCGGGTCACCAGTGGCGGTGAGCCGACCTACGTCTCGATCGACGATTACGACGGCAATGAATGGAACATGGCGGCGCTCGGGGCCGACAAGCGCCGCCGGGCCGGGATTCTCGCGCGCCGGCTGCTCGCCGATCTCGCGCCCGGGGGCGTGCTCCTGGAATCGCAGGGGAAGTGGTATCCCGGCGAGCCGCTCCCCCGCTGGGCGCTCGAGCTCATCTGGCGTGCCGACGGCGTGCCTCTGTGGCAGCACGGCGCCCTGCTTTCCGACGACACGACCGCCGCTGATCCCACGGCCAACGCCTCGGCCGACCCGGGAACGATGCTCGCCGACCTCGCCGCGCGGCTCGGGGTCGATCCGGGCTTTGTCCTTCCGGCCCACGAGCAGCCGCTCATCGATCCGGCCGCCCCCGATGCGGCCCCGGTGGTCGGGCCGGCGGTGGCGTGGGTGCTACCGCTGCTGCGACAGCGGGGCCGCGGTCCGGCCGCCTGGCGGTCGAGTGCGTGGCCGGTGCCGCTGGGAAAGGTGTTCCTCATCCCTGGCGATTCGCCGGCGGGGCTGCGGCTCCCGATGGGGCTGCTGCCATGGGCCCAAGAAGCGGAGATCCGGGCGGGGACGTCGATCGTGCGGACGAGCTTGGTGGCTGAGATCCGTTCCGGCAGGCTCCATCTTTTCCTGCCGCCACTGGAGGACACGGGGCTGTCGACTCTGGGTGAGGCGGTCGATGATTGGCTCGACCTCCTTGCCGGCATCGAGGGGGTTGCTGCGGCGCACGGCCGGGCGGTGGTGCTCGAGGGCTATGCCCCGCCGTGGGATGAGAGGCTCTCGCGGCTCCAGGTGACGCCCGATCCAGGGGTGATCGAGGTCAACGTGCCGCCGGCGCGAAGCTGGGAGGAGCTCGTCCGGATCCGGGAGGCGGTCGACCGGGCCGCGCGCGTCAGCCGGCTCGGGGCTGAGAAGTTCGAACTCGATGGCCGGCACACCGGCACCGGCGGCGGCGATCATCTCGTCCTCGGCGGGCAAACGGTAGCCGACAGTCCTTTCCTGCGGCGTCCCGATCTCCTCGCCAGTCTCGTCGCCTACTGGAACAACCATCCCTCCCTCTCGTATCTCTTCGCCGGTGGCTTCATCGGCCCGACGAGCCAGGCGCCGCGGGTCGACGAGGCCCGTCACGAGAGTCTCCACGAGCTCGAGATCGCGTTCCAAGAGTTGCGTCGCTCTGGGCAGCACCCGGCGCCGTGGCTCGTCGACCGGCTGTTCCGCAACCTCCTCGTCGATCTCACGGGCAACACCCACCGGGCCGAGTTCTGCATCGACAAGCTCTTCTCGCCCGACAGCGCCTCGGGCCGGCGTGGCCTGGTGGAGATGCGGGCCTTCGAGATGGCGCCGCACGTGCGGATGGGGTTGCTTGCGCAACTGGTCGTCCGCGCGCTGGTAGCGCGTTTCTGGCAGAAGCCCTGGGACGGGGAGCTCGTCCGCTGGGGGACGGCGCTCCACGACCGCTTCCTCCTCCCCCACTTTCTCCTTGCCGACTTCCGCGATGTCCTCGCCGATCTGCGGCGGAATGGCTTCGATTTTGAATCGTCGTGGTTTGACTGCTGGCGGGAGTTCCGCTTTCCGAAGATCGGCGAGGTGGTGCAGGACGGGGTGCGGCTGGAGTTGCGCGGGGCCCTCGAGCCGTGGCATGTCCTCGGCGAGCAGCCGATCGGCGGAGCGACCTCCAGGCTCGTCGACAGCTCGCTCGAGCGCGTGCAGGTGGCGGTGAGCGGGATCGTCGAGGGGCGTCATTTAATCGCCTGCAACGGCCGGCGCGTGCCGCTGACGCCCACCGGTCGCGCGGGGGAAGCCGTGGCTGGGGTTCGGTTCCGGGCGTGGCAGCCGCCTCAGTGCCTCCATCCGACGGTTCGCGTCCATGCGCCGCTGGTGTTTGACATCGTCGATGTCTGGAGTGGCCGCAGTCTGGGTGGCTGCACCTGGCACGTGGCCCATCCTGGTGGCCGGTCGTACGAGACCCGTCCGGTGAATGCCCTGGAGAGCGAGAGCCGGCGGGCGAGCCGGTTCTTCGCGACGGGCCACACCCCGGGCCCGTTCACGCCGCCGCCGGAAGAGATCAATCCCGACTATCCCCTCACGCTCGACCTCCGCCGCCTCCCGCGGCGTTGAAGCGCCCTTCGGAGGGTTTGCGCGGGAAGCCTCGTGTGACAGCGAGCATCCCGATGGACTGGCCGATGGGTTCCCGCCCCGGGAGGAGATTTCTCCGGCAACCGCCAAACCACGACGTGGCTCTCGACTCCGTCCTGTCAGGGCTCCCGAACATCGGAATCCTTCCCTTCATGAGGAACCGGTGTGCCAAGGGCCCGCTGGTAAAACCCTCCGTCGGTCCTGGCGAGGACCGCGAGCACGGCCCGTGCGTCGTGGCCGACGTCCGCGATCTCCCGATAGTCGTGCTCAATGCCTACCTGCTCCAGGCGCTGGTGAAAGGCGAGATTCAACTCACGCGTGTCGTCCTGCGTGCCGACCACGTGGCGGATCACCGTCGCGTGCTCGCGGAGCACCGGCGCCGCCTGCTCGGCGAGCGTCCAGGGGCTGATCGCGCGGAAGTGATCGATGTCGCCGCCGCAGACCTCCCGGAGGATGAACTCGCGGAGCCGGGGGTTGCGACGGGCCCGAGGGCCGTCGAGATCGAGGTCGAGCGGCCCTCCCGCGAAAATCGAGATCCCGGCGAAGAGGTCCGGGTGAGAGAATCCGAGCCGGGCCGCGCCATAGCCACCCATGCTGAAGCCCTCGAGAACGCGGCCGGCTCGCGTCGCCACGGTGCGAAACGATCGGTCGATCTCCGGGATCAACTCCGTGATGAACACCGTCTCCACCGGGGCCGCACCGGTTTTCGAGTCAGCCCACAGTCGGCGGGGCAGGCCGTTAACGAACACCACGAGCATCGGCGGCATCCGCCCCGAGCGCATCTCTTCGGCGAAGTGGGCCGTGAGGGGCCCGATTCCCTCGAGGCCGCCGAGCGTCCCGTGGAGCCAATAGAGCACAGGCAAGCGCACGCTCTGGACGTCGTACTCCGGCGGAGTGAAGACATGGTAACTCACCGGTCCTGCCGCGGCCATGCTGTCGAAGGTACGGAAAACCACGCCGGGGACGCCGGCATTTTCGGTCACCCATGGAAGTCTGCGATCGACCGGCCCGGCGGCGCGGGGCGGATCGTCGCCACGGCCGGGCGCGGCGTGGACGACACCGAGGAGGAACGCGAGCACGACGATCACCGTCCGGTCAAACCGACGCATGGCCTTCTCCGCATGGGCTTTTCAATTGCTCGCGACTCCACCGGCTCCTGCCTCATCAAAAGCCGCAGGAACTCCGTGAGGAGGCTGCGGTGGCCGGCGCCGTAGGGAACGATGCGCGAGGCT
>CAJAYZ010000416.1 GCA_903949225.1 uncultured Planctomycetaceae bacterium | reverse complement strand
CGGGAACGGTTCCGTTGATCGAAGGGGAGGCTTGGGCCCGGCCGGCGGTGGCGATCCCCGCCGCGGCGCCGGCGGCGGGCGCGGATGGCGTCTGGCGGATCGACGTCGGGCCGATCGAGGCCCTCCCGTTCACCGCCGTGCCGGCGAAGGAATCGCCCCGACAGTTCGGCTGCTGGCAGGCGGTCGTGGTCGGGCGGGGGGAGGCGCGGCTGACTGCCGTCATCGTCCCCACGGCGCCGTGGCGAACGCCGCTGCTGACCCTCGATGCCGATCCGCGGCTCATCCCAGTGTCGGCGACGGTCGCGCTGCCGAATCGTGAAGCCCTCCCCGCCGAGGTCGAGTGGGGGCGGACGGGGGAGGCGAAGCTCGTGCGGCTGCCGACCGGAAGCCTCGGCACGAGTGCGCCTCTGACGATCAGCGCCGTCGCTCCGCTCCCCACCCACGGCGCGGAAGCGGGCGGGCTTGAGGATCCCGACTCCGGGTGGTTGCCGTTGCTGTGGCCTGTTCCCTCGGAGTGGGCCGGGGGCGGCGTGCGGGTCGAATGCGACCCGGGGCTGGCGCTGGTCGACATCGGCTTCGAGCATTGCCTCCCCGTCGCGGACGAGAAGACCTCTGGCTGGCCGATCCGCGGGATCAACCAGCCGGAGGGGATGGATACGATTCTTTCGCTCGAGGCGCAGTCGCCCCAGGCCCGGGTGCGTGTCGGCGTGGCACCGCGGGGGGCGGAGCTCGACGTGGCGCGGGTGACCACCGTCGACGTCGTCCCCACCGTCGTCACGGGGCGCACGGCGTGTGATCTCCGCGTCCGCAGTGGCGAGGCCTTCGAGGTCACCGGTCGGATTGCGCCGGGGTGGTTCATCGATTCGGTCGAGGGGATCGAGCGGCGCGGCGGTGGCGATCGGGCCGCCATGATTGCATCGCTCGACTGGCGGGTGGTGCGCGACGACCGCGGTGATCGGTTGCAGATCGGCTTCCCCACGGCCGCGACCCCGCAGCGCGGGTTCACGCTCTCGATCGCCGGGCACCGGGCCGGCATCACCACCGAGGAGCCCTTCACCGGCGCCGAGATGGACATGGTGCGACTCGACGGCGAGACCGCAGGGCTGGCCGTGCTCGCCCTCACCTCGCCACCGGAGACGACGATCGAAATCGACCCCCCGCAGCCGCCTCCGTCGTCGCCGCCGGAGCGCCTCGCGGCGCTCACGGCAAAGACAGCCATCCGCGCCTGGATCCCGGTCGACGGGGCCGCCATGGCGGCGCCGGCCAGCCTCCTCGAACGCCGCCCCCCGGTCGAGGCCGATACGCATGTCCGGCTCACCGTCGTCGACGAACGGATCACAGAGTCGTTCACGTTCTCTTGCCGGCCGGGGGCATCGGCGCTGGATGCCGTCGTCGTTCATTTCTCGGAGCCGACCGAAGATCTCCTCGAATGGTCGCTGTTGCCATCCGGCGGCGGAACGCTGACGGTGCGGCGGATCGATCGTGGGGGCGATGCCGGTGGCGGGGGGGAGTCTTGGCTCGTCGAATTGCAGCCCCCGGCACGCGGTGAGGTACGGATCCGCGCTACCCGCGCCATCCCGTTCAGCGGGCCGGTCGCAGTCCCGCTGGCCTGGGTCGATGGCAGCGATCCGCAGCATGGGGGAGTCGTGATCGTCAACGCCGGCCGGCGTCGGCCGCAGATCGTCAACCGTCGTCTCGAGGAGATGCCTCCGGCGGGGCGGTCGGGGGACGACGACGCGCCGAAGGGGACGCTCGCCGAGTTTGCCTTCACCCCTCCGACCGACCTGACGCCGGCGGTGACGCCGGCGGCCGAGATCGTGCCCGGGGGGCGCGACCGTGACGACGAGGCCCGCGCCTGGGTCTGGAACGAAGAGACGACCTGCTGGTGCCATCCAACCGGCGTGACGGAGTACGAGACCCGCTTCGACATTGAGAATCATGGCCGGACATCGGTCGCCGTCATGCCGCCGGTGGCGGCGCTGGCCCGCGGGGTGGTCATCGACGGCGCGCCGACGACGGTGGTGCCCGACGTCATGACTGGGGCGTGGCTCGTCGATCTCCCGGCCGAACGGCGGTTCATCAGGCTCGTCGTCCGCTCCGAGATCTCCGCGGCGGCCACGCCGATGGCCTGGGATGTGACGCTGGCCAGCGCCGGAATCGACGTGCCGGTGCTGGAACGAACCTGGCAGGTGCTCCTGCCCGATGGCGTCGACATCGCCACCCTGCCGGCAGGATTCCGCGAGGTCAGTGCAGCGCGCACAGGCTGGCTCGAACGCCTCCTCCCGGTCACGGTGCGGGGACGATCGGCAGGCGCCCCCGCGGCCGATCTCCCCCGGCTGCGGCAGGGGACGATCGATGCCGGATTCCGCGAACGGATCCTCGTGCAGCGCGCCGGTCGCGGGAAGGCGATGAGCGTGCGTCTTGTCCACTCCCGCTGGCTGTGGGGGGGCGCGCTCCTGGTCTGCCTCGCCTTCGCGACCCTCGGATTCCTCACCGTCAGCCGGATGACGCGGTTGCTTGTCGCGGTTGCGCTGGCCGTCGGAGCGTTGTGGGTGCCGTTGCCGCTCGACGGCCTGGCCCGCGCCGGCCTATGGGGCTTGGCGGTGGCGGCGCTCCTCCGCTGGGCCACGGCGCGGTGGCGGACCACGCTCCAAGCCGTCCCGGTCATCGTGACGATGATCCTTCTCGGGCCGGCCTCCGCCACGGCGCAGCAGCCCCCTCCGGTCGTCCCATCGGCGGAGGCGCAGCCGCAGCAGGCCGAGGCCTTGGAATCACTCCCGGTGTTCATCGTGCCCGGCCTCCGTGGCGGGGACGGGGCGGCTGACGGCGGTGAGGAGCGCGGCGAGACGGCGCTCGTTCCCGAGCCGCTCTATCGCGTCCTCTCCGCTGCCCTTGGCCGAAGGGCCGCTGATGGGGTGCGGATCCACGCCGTCCGGCTTCAGGCCTTGCCGGGGGCGGAGGGGGCTTGGAAGCTGTCGGTCGATCTCGATGCCGACGCCGGCGCCCTGATCACGATGCGGCAGGAGGGGGAGGCGAGTTGGGATCCGACCGGGCCGCGCGTCGATGGTGAGCAGGTTGCCCCGACGGCCGACAGCGACGGGCGGTTGCTGCGAGTCGGCTTTGCCAGCGCCGGCCGGCATCGGCTCGAGGCCGGCCTGCTCGTTCGTCCCACTCACCTCGGCGAAGTCGACCGGGCGACGGTCTCGATCCCCTTCGCCCCGACAGCCGAGCTGGTCGTCGAAGGACCGCTCCCGGTCGGCCACGGGGATGCGGCGGTGCTCCAGGTCGAGACGGTGGGACAGGACGGCTTGCCACGCCGTGTCCGGCATGTCGAGGAGAGCCAGTGGGCGGGCGACGGATTCGATGTCAGTCGCGCGACGGAGGTGTGCCTCTCCTGGGCGAGCGACGGGTCGACGCGGATCGTCGACACGATCCCCGTGGCCGAGAGTCGCAACGACCTCTTCTGGGATGACGGAGGCTGCCGGCTGACGGCCACCTATACGCTCGACCCCGGTGATCAGATCGTCCGTGGGGCGATCGTCAGGGCCGATCCCCGCTTCGGAGCACCGGTGATCACCGAGCCTGGATTCACCCAATCGTCGCTCGGCGGGGGAAGGTTTCTCGTCGAAGTGGCCAATCCCCGCCGGGGCCGGACCGCCTTCACGGCCAACTTCCTGATGCCGCTGGTCGATCCGGTCGGCGTCTTCGATCTCCCGTCGGCGTGGCTGGAGTCGGTGGCCAGCGACGCCCGCACCACCCACCTCGAGCCGTCTCCCGAGCTGATCGTCAAGGCGACGCTCCCCGAGGATGCCACGCTTCTTCCTCCTCGGGCGGGAAGTGGGCCGACCGGCGGGATGGTGTGGCGGAGCGAGAGTGGTCGCGGGGTCCGACAAGGCGAGTTCGAAGGGACCACGACGGGGGGCCTGACGCGCCCCCGGCCGATGGCGACCGTGCCGGCGCGCGTCTCCGTCGAACGGCGCCGCCAACCGCCGCGCGGCAATCAGAGAATGGAGGTCGGGTTCGCGGCGGAGGCGATTGATCTCCGTCTCGAGGCCCGCATCGATGCCGGCAGCACGCCCCTGGTGGCGATTCCGGTTGACGTTCCAGAGCATTGCGATGTCGAGCGGGTGACGCTCCGTGACGACCTGACTGCGGGGATTCCTCCGTCCGAGACTGGTCAGATCGGTGTGCGTTGGCGACGCGATGGCCCGCGGCGGATCCTCGTCGTCGTGCAGCGCCCGCGGCCTGGTGCTTTCATGCTCGAGGTAGCCGTTCACCTTCACGGCCCCCCGGCTGCCTCCGGAACCCTGCCATTGGTCCGGGCGGCCCTCGAGCCCGGTGGTCCGCTCACCGTCACCTGGCGGATGCAGGATGGAAGTGTGGCTGTGATCGGTGAGGGAGCGACCGGGAGCGAGACGACGCCGCGCGAGGGCTCCGCATCGAGTGGGTCGTACGAGGTGGCCGCCGATGCCGCGCCCCCTCCCTACCGCATTCTCGATTCCGGGCCCGACGCGAGCGCACCGACCGCTCCCGAGCCTGCGACTGGACTTGAGCCTGCGCCAGAGCCTGCCGACGTGGCGGTGAGCCCAGCCCCTCGCGATGCTGTTTCGGGAGCCGAAGAGAGCGGGCCGCGGGTGGAGTTTGCCGAGACCCACCTTGCCGTCGATGCCCGGGGACGCGCCTGGGGGGTGTCGAGGTTCGACATCGTCGCTGCCGACCCCGTCATTCGGATCCGGATTCCGGCGGGGATGCGGATGTTCGATGTGTTTGTCGACGGGCGGATCGCCAACGACGCCGTACCAGCCCGGACGAGCATCGCCGAGAATGCCTGGGAACTGCGCCTGCTCGACGTCGGCTGGCCGCGGTCGATCGTCGCGGTCTATGCCGGTGATGTCAGCGACAGCCTGCCGGTCGATGGCGTCCTCGAGATCCCCGAGCCGAGCATCGTCGGGCTCTCCTGCCTCCGATCGGCGTGGATGGTCGAGCTTCCCGAGGGGATCGTGGCCCGACCGCTGCCGCCGACCGTCGCCGTCGATGAGGCTGCGATGACGGCAGCGCGCCGCGCGGCGATCGAGGGCCTGGCTGCCGAGTTCGAACGGGGGATCGCCCGGGCCCCACCGGACGACGCCCGGCGGCTCGAAGAATTCTTGAGGCAGCGGCGTCGGGAGGCGGTGTTGCCGCTCCCGGCGGCCTGGTCGCACGTCGGGATGCGCGACAGCCGCGCCGCTGCCGCCTGGGCCCCACCCCTGCGCCTCCTCCAGGCCCGCGACATTCCCGTCCTCAGCCTCCTCGTCGCCCGCCGCGCCGATGCCTCGATGCCGGGGCGATGGCTGGCGATCGCCGTGATGCTCCTGGGCGTCGTCGCCCTCCTCGAGGCCCGGCGGCGGACGCGAATCGTGTCGCGGCTGGTCTCCGCCGTCCTCGGGCCCTGGTGGGTGGTGCCGCTGTTCGTGATCGGCTTGGGGGCGTTGTGGATCGCGACCCTCGATCCGGTCTGGCCGGGCTGGCTGGCCGTGGTCGTCGGCGCCGCGACGGTGGCGGCCTGGATGCCGCGGGAGTCGCGGCGCTGGTTCGGGAGAACTTCCGCTCGAGGGCGCGCGGCCCCCGGGCGATCCGTGACGGGAGAGACCGTGACGCAGCTCGAGCCGGTCCCCCGATCCGCAGAGAGCAGCGGCCGGCAGACGCCCCGCGATGCGTCGGGGTCGACGGTCCGGCCGGCCGGCTGACCGGGGCTGGCCCTCTCCACCTGGCCTCTCCGCGGCGCCCCCCCGCCGCAGTGTCGTCGCCGCAAGACCGTTTTTCCCGCTGATCATCAGGGGAAAGCGGGCTGGTTCCGCGTCGCGGCGGTTCGCTAGTGTCCGCCCCCCGCGATGGAAGCCGGGCGGAAAAGAGCGATCGCGTGCCGAAGGAACGGCACGTGGGATCCCACGGAGGTGGAGCCGACATGCTGGAACGAGTCTTCGTGCGACCGGTGCTCGTGTTGCTCGCCGCCGTGCTCGCCCTCGGGGCCGGACGGGTCAGTGCTGCCAGCCATCGGACCGCGAACTTCGTCATCGAGGCCCCCACCGACGGGCAGGCCAGGAAGATCGGCGACGCCGCCGAGCAATATCGACACAATCTCGCCGTCGAGTGGCTCGGCAAGCCGTTGCCGCGGTGGAGCCGCCCCTGTCCGATCAAGGCCCAGGTCGCCCCGCAGCTCGGGGCCGGTGGGGCCACGAGCTTCGTCTTCGATGCCGGCGAGGTGTTTGGCTGGACGATGACGATCCAGGGGAGCGAGGAGCGGATCCTCGACTCGGTGCTCCCTCACGAGATCACCCACACGATCTTCGCCAGTCACTTCCGCCGCCCCCTCCCGCGCTGGGCCGACGAGGGGGCCTGCACGACCGTCGAGCATCCGGTGGAGCGTGCCCGGCAACACCGACTCCTCATCGAGCATCTCACCACTGGCCGGGGGATCGCCTTCCCGGAGATGTTCGCGATGCGCGAGTATCCCGCCGACGTGCTCCCGCTCTACTCGCAGGGCTACTCGCTGGCCCGCTATCTCATCGAGCGCGGTGGTCGCCACCGCTACGTGACCTTCGTCGGCGACGGCCTCGCCACCGACGATTGGACCGGCGCCCTCCAGCGTCATTACGCCGTGCCCGGCGTGGCCCAACTCCAGCACACCTGGCTCGACTGGGTGCGTCAGGGCTGCCCGGCCCCCACGGCCTCGATGGCCGCGGCCCAGCCTGCCCCGACGACGCTCGCTCAAGGCCCCACGGCGCGTGGGCAGAGCCCCGAGCCGATCCCCGCTCCCCAGCCGGAGCCGGCCGGCCCGCAAGCCAGGCCGGTGGCGATGGCGGCGGGGCGGCGATCGATCTACGCCCTCCAGGCCCGCCGCATTCCTGACGGCGGCACGCCGACCGACCGCCCCGAGCCCTCGGCTCCGGCGCTTGCCCCTTGAGCGATTCGGCCTGGGGCATTGCTGTCTGAGCCGGCGTTGACTCTTGTCCCTCACGTTTCTCACTCGAGCACCACGAGGCGATCAACGTCAGCGACCATCGCCGCGACCGTAACGCCGCCCGATGGAGCCCTCCGCTGAAGTGTCGTCTAGCGGATTTCTTCGGTACAGGTTCGAGCGTCCCAGCCGTCGCTGGGGCGGAAGGTTCGACGATCAGGAGCTCTCGTGAAATCCGTCACGGGAGGCTCTGCGTTTCGCTACCGATCTGATTTTCGGTAGAGTCGGATCTTTGGTACGAAAGCTCCTCCTGGAGACGTTGCCATGGCCGTACGCATTGATTCGCTCGGCATTGACCGATTGAGCGTTCGTGATCGATTGGATTTGATCGACCAAATCTGGGATAGCCTCCCAGACAACGTGGAGCCGCAGGACATTCCTGAATGGCATCGTGCCGAAATCGCCAAGCGTCGCGCAATCGCTGCCCAGGAACCAGGGGCAGGCAAGCCATGGCGGGAAGTGCTCCAGCGGCTTGAGGAAGCCTCGTGAGCCTGCCGCTGATCCTGCGGTCTGAGGCTGAGGCCGATGTGGCGGCAGCTTGCGATCAACTGGATGTCGTCCGTGCTGGCCTCGGGCGGATGTTCGTGGTCCGACTCCGCGACGTCCTCGAACGCCTTGAAGCGATACCGGAACTGCACGGCTTCGCTTGGCAGGACGTCCGCGCGGTGCGCCTGAAGCAGTTCCAGCATGTGGTGTACTACGTCGTGTTTGCCGACCGCATTGAGGTGCTTGCCGTCTTGCACGGCGCCCGCGATGCGTCTTCGTGGCAGTCGCGGGCGCCGCAGACGAAAAAGGCTCGTGAATGAGAGTCAACTGTACGTGTGGTTCGTCGGCGATTGACGAGGCGAACGGGAGGCTGCCGGTGGAAACGCGACGTCTGCTACGGTCTGACGGCTGGTTGATCGAAGACCATTCACGAGGGTGGGATCTTCGATATATGCCGTGGACCTGCTCTATCGGCCCCGAGGCTCTCGTCGCGATCAGTGCTGCATGGATCATCGCTGACGGCACCCGCAGCTATCTGCAAGGAAATCCCGACATTCCTTTCTCGACCTATCTTTTCGCGTACTCGCTTTTTCTGCTGACCCATCTGTCGCTGTTCATCGGGTGCTGGCACCCGGCGAGGCAGATCACGGCACGGGATGGCCTCGTCACCTGTTTGGCTGGCACCTTTCCCGAGCGGTGCCTCGGGTCGCTTCGCCGCATTCGCGCGCGGGGCGGGCGCGACCGATCGAAGCTCGTGTTCACCGGCACTCGCGTACCGGACGTCGAATTGATTGGCGAACCGGGGCTGCCCGATGCGGTCGCGGAGAGCCTCTTGCGCGACCTCCTGGCACGAGTTGAGCACTCGACCGCTACCGCACCCGCGGATGGCCGCGAACGGCACACCGCCCTGAACTTGCCGGCGGCGTCGGGCGACGTTGGGAGCCTGTTGGTCGCGAGCCATTGAGATTCGCCTTTCGGCATCACGGCGGAGGTCAATCGCATGCCGTCGCTCGAGGGTCGCCTTGGAAGTGCTGGCATTCTTTGGGCCTTGGCTGTCGTGGCTTTCGACGCCGCGGACGGGTCGTTCACCGACTAGGCGGGTAGGCTGTCCGGGGGGGGGTGTTTCAGCAGCCATTGCCGCTGCGAAGCCGGAACGGTCGTCACGCGGAGGGCGCTGCAATGGGGCCGATGAGCCGGTGGATACTCGCTGGGGTGGCGGTCGTGCTCGTGTCGGCCGTGACGGCCGTCATCACAACGATGAGCCTTCGACCAGGAAGTTGGGGAGCGACGGCGACAGCGGACGTTGCACGCGAGATCTTCCCGGCTGGCCCGGCGGAACGGATGCTCTGGCCGACCGATCGGGCGTGGGTGTTTTCCGTCCGGCTGGATGGGGCTGGTCCGAAGTCTGGTCTCAGAGCTGCAGTGCGGACGGCCGACTTGGGCGCGAACGAGGGCTACGCCTACGAAAAGGTTGCACGAGGGGCGCCCGAAAAGACTTGCCCATCGATGAATTGGCAGACCGCGCCGGACACGGCGATCGTATCAATCCAGGTCTTTGGTCCCGGGGAGGGGCCGGCCGGCGGAGATCGGGAACGCGAACGCCTGATCGTTCGACTCGAGGCCGGAGGCGTGGGCAACAGGGCTGAAATCGCCATTGAGGGTGCCGTCACGGGGTATGGCGGCAATGGGTACGCCGAGTGGGTGAATGGGGAAATCCATCTCATGAACGTGTTTGCCAACTCGGGAGAGGTTGTGACCCGTTACGACGTCGTGTTGAGCGAGTGGGAAAACACGGAATCAGGCACTCCGGCAGACAGCGGGGGCGGATAGGCTTTTCAGGCCAGCGCTCCGGCGGCTCTTGTCGCCGCTGTTCGGAGTCGTTCGGCGACGGGGGCAATCGCCGCGATGAACTGGGTGGTCTTCCAAATCGCGAGCGGTAGGGTTTTCTTTGTGGCCGTGGCCCTGCTCGTCGCGGCCGTTGGGCTTCGCTCGAGCGCCGCACCGCGGCTGCGGCGCGGAGCGACGTGGTGTCTTCTTACGGGGCTGATCAGTCTGTCGGTGTCGGCCGCGCCGCTGCCGATCTGGGCCTACGCT
>CAJAYZ010000415.1 GCA_903949225.1 uncultured Planctomycetaceae bacterium | reverse complement strand
TGTTTGCCGCCGTGTCGTGCGCGGCGATCGCCGGCATCCTCTGGATGGTGTCGCGGCGGGAAACCCGCGACGATCGCTGGCTGCTGACGGCGCTGGCCCTGATCACCGGCGGCATCATCGGCAATCTCTGGGACCGGCTCGGCATCCCCGCCCTCCGCTGGCACGCCCCGCCGGAGCGGCTCGGCACCCCCGTCCTCGCCGTCCGTGACTGGATCCACTTCAAACTCGACGGCGTCATCGACTGGCCGATCTTCAACCTCGCCGACACCTGGCTCGTCATCGGCGCAGGGGTGCTGTTGTTGGTCACCTGGCGGCCCCCTCCAACTCCAGCCCCCGATGCCCCGGACGTGCCTCTCCACCACGATTGACTCAAAGACCACCATGACCGGAGCCGCTCCCGTGAATCCCAGCGCCACCGCCGACCGTCTCGCCCGGGCGCTCGCGGCCGTTCGGGCCGTCGCGGCCGAGACGCTCCGCTTCTTCCGTGATCCGGCACTGACCGTGATGACGAAGTCGGATCGGTCGCCCGTGACCCAGGCAGACATTGCTGCCGAGGGAATCCTGCGGAGGGAACTCCTCGGGGCCTTCCCCGACGACGGCTTCCTCGGCGAGGAGACGGGGAGCACGGCCGGAACGTCGGGCTTCGAGTGGGTCGTCGATCCGATCGACGGCACGAAGAGCTTCATCCGCGGCGTGCCGCTGTGGGCCACGCTCGTCGGTTGCCGCCGGGGAGACGAGGGAATCCTCGGCGTGATCGCCGTCCCGGCTCTCGATGAGACGGTCTATGCGGCCGTCGGGGGCGGCGCCTGGCACGTCCGCGGCAGCGCGGCGCCGACGCCGGCCCGCGTTTCAAAGCGCAGCTCGCTCGGCGAAGCGCTCGTCTGCTCGAGTGCCTTCACGTCGTTCGATGGCCGCCCCACGGCCATGGGGGGCCCGGAGCGGGGCCGCTCGGCCCGCGACGGCCTCGAGGCGGCCTGCCTCCTGTCTCGCACCTGGGGCGACGGCTACGGCTACCTCCTCGTTGCCACCGGCCGGGCCGACCTGATGGTCGATCCCCTCATGAATGCCTGGGACGCCGCCGCCGTGGAGACGGTGATCCGCGAGGCCGGCGGCCGGTTCACCGACTGGCAGGGGCGGGAGCGGATCGATTCCGGCGAAGGGATCGCGAGCAACGGCCACGTTCACGAGGCCGCCCTCGAGATTCTCCGCCGCGGCCGTCCGGACGCCGGTTGAGCCTCGGTAGAGGAGAGAACGCTGGGCGTCCCCAGCCCTCTCACTCCCTGCTCCGATCCCCCAAACCTCTCGGATTCGCCGAGAATTGCCCTGCGGGGCGCGGCGGGGCCCCGTTCGTCTTGCGGGATCGTGCCGAATGGCTATTCTCAAGGGCTTCCCTGGGTGCCGCCGGTCAGTGGCGGGCCTCTGTTTTCCGTTCACGCGATGAAAGAAAAGTACCGTGGCACGTTCCTGTCAGGTCTGCGGCAAGGGTTTCTCGATGGGCAACACCGTCACCCTCCGCGGTAAGGCCAAGTACCTCGGCGGCGTCGGCA
>CAJAYZ010000414.1 GCA_903949225.1 uncultured Planctomycetaceae bacterium | reverse complement strand
TCCTCGCCGCCGGCCAACAGCCCGCGGGCTGCGGCGAACAAGCGGCCGAGATTCGTCTCCTCCGCACGGCGCGCCAAGCGGCGCGGCACGACCGCGGGCACGACCGTCATCGACACCGCCCCACCGTCTCCCTCCGCGGCCCATCGCGCCGCGAAGGCGGCATCGTCGGTGACCAGTGCCGGACGGAGACCGGCCCGGGTGGCCGCGGTAACAAGCGCTCCGCCGAGGGCGTCGAGGGTCCGCCCCGGATCGAGGGAAGGACTGATGAGGCGATCGAAGACAACCCCGCGGCCGGCAAGGGCATCGAGCGCGGGAGCCGACACCCACGTCGCTCCCCAGGCCGGGACAATCCAGGCCGGGAGGCGGTCGACGGTGACAAGGAGGAGCCGCGGGGGCATTCGCGAGCTCGGGGTTGACTGGCTGGAACGGAAAGGGTCAGCCGCCCGATGCGGCGAGCAGGGACGGACGCAAGCCAGCGACGGCTTCGTTGCGGAAAATCAGTGCCCGGTGGTGGGGGCGTCGTTTTGGTCACGCCCCTGGATGAGCGTCTTGAGCAGCGGCGTGGCGAGCGCCACGGCGACGCCCACCCCAATCGACGTGACGACGAACAAAAAGAAGTAATCCGCCTGCCCACCGAAGTTCCACGGCAGCTTGATCTCGCCCCGCTCGACCGCCTCGACCTTGGCGGCAATCAGCCCCCCGGCGAGGTTGGCGACGAAGCTCGACACCAGCCACACCCCCATCAGCAGCGACACAAATCGCTTCGGCGCCACTTTCGTGACGTACGACAGTCCGGTGGGGGAGAGACAGAGTTCGCCGACGGTGTGCCAGAAATAGGTGAGGAAGATGAGCGCCATCGACGCCTTCGCGCCATCCTTCACCGACATTCCGGCCCAGACCATGAACAGATACCCGACGCCGAGGGAGATCAGCCCCAGCGCGATCTTCATCGGCTGGCTGGGATCGAGCCCATGCTTCCCGAGCCGCGTCCAGAGGCCGGCGAAGAGCGGGGCGAGCGTGAAGATCAGCCCGGCATTCACCGACTGAAACCAGGTCGCCGGAATCTCCCTGCCAAACAGGGTGCGGTTGGTGTTTTGCTCGGTGAAGACGTTAATCGACGACCCGGCCTGCTCGAAGGCCATCCAGAAGAAGACGTTGAAGGCCATGAAGAGGAAGATCGAGGCGGTGGGGCCACGATCCTCGGGCCGCTGGATGGAAACAAACCACACCACGAGCCCGAGGATCACCGCGGCGAGCACCGCCACGACCAGCGGCGAAAGGAGATCGGAGAAGGCGTTCAGGAAGCCGTAGTGATAGGCGAGCCCGCAGAGGGCCCCGAGGAGGAGGCTGGCGACGACGAACAGCGGCGCGGAAGCCCCGCGGCCATCAGGCGGCAGGCCGATGTCGGCGAGGTATTTCGGCCGGAGGATCGTGTAGAGAACGAGGCCGGCGATCATGCCGACGGCGGCGGCGCCGAAGCCCCAGTGCCAGCCGACCTTCTCGCCGAGGGTGCCGCAGACGAACGCGCACAGGAAAGCCCCGAGGTTGATCCCCATGTAAAAAATGGTGAACGCCCCGTCGCGGCGCGGGTCCCCCTGTTTGTAGAGTTGGCCGACCATCACCGACACGCTCGGTTTGAAGTGGCCGGTACCGAGGACGATGATCGCCAGTCCGGCGACGAACACCGACATCCCCAGGTCGCTGTGGGCAAGCGGCCCGAAGCCCGAGGCCCCGAGGACGACGTGGCCGATGGCAATGAGGAGGCCGCCAACGACCATCGAACGGTGGGTGCCGATGAGCTTGTCGGCGATGATCCCGCCGAAGATCGGAAACAGGTAGGCAAGCCCCGTATACCAGCCGTAGAGGGTGCTTGCGGTCTTCTTCGTCCAACCCGGTCCGGGGTTGGCCCCTGGCCCCACGGTCATGGCGGTGATCTCCGCGAGCGGGATCGTGCGGCTCTCCGAGGTGCCGTCCGCCGCAGGAACGCTCAACTGCAGCATCCGCCCCTTGGCGGCGGCCTGCTCATCCTCGAACACGCGCCCGACCTTTCCCTTGGCGATCCCGGCGGCGGTCGTCACCTCCACGGCACTGCCGGTGGCAAAGCGGGCCTCGGCGCCGTCGGGCAGTTTGGCGGAGTACAGGCCGGCGATGAGATAGAGGACGAGCAACCCGCGCATCCCGTAGTAGCTGAAGCGTTCCCACATCTCCACGAGGAAGAGGAGAAACAGCCCCGGCGGATGCCCGAGGATCGTCCCCTCGTCAGGCTTGGCCACGTGCCCCGGCTGAAACTCTCGCTGGTTGTCGCGGCTCATCAAGTCTCCCTCCGGTGTGGGTGGCCACCGCGTCTGGTGGCGGTTCAGGGCCGCTCGCAAGGATACCCGCGGGAAGTCGTTCGACCGAGGGCACAACCCGCTCGACCATTGTCATCGAGCCAGCGGCGCCCCCACCGCGCCCTCGTCAGCGCAGCCTCACGTCCGGTCGGATGGTTGACGTCCGTCGCGGCCGACGGCTAGATTCCGCCAGTTGAGGCTCGCGGTCGCTCCGGAGCTTCCTCCTGCCCCATCTCCCCCGGACCTGCCACCGATGAGCCACGAGGCCGCGTTGTCCCGTCGTGCCGACCGCGAGCGGCTGCTGACGCTCGTCCAGCCCGGCCCCACCCACGTCGGCACCGGGGTTTTCGCCCGCCGCCGGCTGAAATCGGGGATGGTGCTCGGCGAGATCTGCGGTCAGGTTTGCGACGATCATCCCGTCGACCCCAGCTACTGCATGGAACTCCCCAGCGGCAAGGTGCTGGAGCCGTCCGCCCCGCTTCGCTTCGTGAATCACAGTTGCGATCCGAACTGCGAACTCTTCTATTGGTTCGACGAGGACGATCCTCAGGCCGTCGTCGAGGATCGCCTCTGGCTCCAGACCATCCGCGACATCGAGCCGGGTGGGGAACTGCTCATCGATTACTGTTGGCCGGCCGATGCCTCGATCCGCTGCCAGTGTGGCGCGGCCAACTGCCGAGGATGGATCGTCGATCCGGATGAACTCCACCTCCTGAAGGACCGCGACCCATGCCAGGAGGAGACGCAGGCGGCCCCGACCCAGGCTGGCGACGCCGGGTGATCCTGGCGACCGTCGTCTGTTCGATCCTTGCCGCCTTCGGACTTTCCCGGCTGCGGATCGACGACGACCTCCGGTCGCTCCTCCGCAACGGCAGCGATGACTTCGTCGTCATCGATGAGATCGCCGATCGCTTCGGCGCCCCCGATCGCGATTGCATTGTTCGGGTCACCGCCACGACCGGGCCCCTGTTCGCCCCCGTGCCGCTCGGGAAGCTCCGCGACCTCGTCGACGATCTCGAGCGGGTCGACGGCGTGGCGGAGGTGCGGTCGATGTTCGATGTCCGGCGCCAGGGGGCGGCCGGAGCCCTCCTGCCTGCCATCCCCCGCGTGTCGGGGCCGCTCGACGAGGCAGACTGCGCTCAAGCGCTCGAGCGTTGCTCGAAGCACCCCCTCATCGCCGGTCACCTCCTCTCAGCCGATGCCAAAAGCGCGCTGCTGCTTGTGCGACTCGCCGCCGGCCGCGACACGCCAGCGGCCGCCGAGGGCGTGCTTGCGGGAATCACCGCGGCGCTCGCGGGCCGCGACGGGATCGAGGGCGAGATCACCGGCCTCCCCGCCCTCCGTGCCGAGGCGTCGCAGGCCCTCCGCCGCGACATGATCGTTTTCAACGCTTTGGGAATGTCGCTGGCCTTGATCCTCTCGGCGAGCGTCGCCCGCAGCTTCTCCTCGACGATCGTCGCCAGCTTTCCGCCGCTCGTTGGTGCGGTCTGGGCGATGGGGGTGCTGGGCTTGTGCGGCGCAAAGATCAACATTCTCACGAGCGTCGTGCCGTCGCTTGCCCTCGTCGTCGGGACGTGCGACTCGATCCACTTCATCGAGGACATGCGCCGCAGCGCTCGCCGCGGGATCGGGGCCGCGGCAGCCTCGGCCGGCGCGATCCAACGCGTTGGTACGGCCTGCGGCCTGACAAGCCTCGTGACGGCGATCGGATTTGCGTCGCTGGCTGCCGCGCGGATCGAGGCGGTGCGCACCTTCGGCGTCGCCGCGGCCGCGGGGGCGCTTGCGAGCTTCACGGCCGTCACACTCCTCACCCCCCTGCTCGCCTCGCTCCCCGCCTTTCGGGGCATGCGGCTTGGTCAGTCGTCGCGGGCCGCCTCGCGGCTGGCAGCCTTCCTCGCCGGCTGGTCGGTGCGGCATGCCCGGGGGATCGTCGCGGTGAGCCTCGTTGCCACCCTCGCCCTCGGCCTCCTCTCCTCCGGCCTCGATGCCGACAACCGGGTCTCCGATGCCCTTCCCCGCGGCGCCGCTTCGTCGCGTGCCCTCCTCCACGTCGACGAGGAGTTCGGCGGAGCGTTCGGCGCCGATGTGATCGTCCGTTGGCCTGCCGGGCTCGACTGGCGTGAGCCGAGCGTCCTCGACGGGATCGCGGCCGTTCACGGCGTCCTCGAGGCGGCCGACCCGGCGATCCGCGCCGTGTCACTGGCCACCGTGGCGGGGACGATCGGCGAGCGGGCCAGGCGCCGTCTCGACGCCGCCGACTTCGCCGATCTCGTCGATCCGACCGAGCGCGTGGCGGTGGTGCGAGCCCGGATCCGCGACATCGGCTCGCGGACGCTCGAGAGGGTTTACGACCGGATCGATGCCGGGCTCGTCGGGCTCGAGGCCTCGCATCCGGGGTGGCGCTTCCAACTCGCCGGGATGTCGGTGCTGTCGGCGCGGAACGTCCGGCAATTGGTCCGCGACCTCGGCTCGAGCCTGGCCCTCGAGGTCGTCGTGATCGGAACGATCCTGGCGCTGGCGTTCCGTTCCCCGCTGGCCGGCCTGATCAGTCTCATCCCCAACATCTTTCCGCTGGCGGTGATCGCGGCGGTGATGGTCGCCACAGGCAGGCATCTCGATCCGGCGACGGTGATCGTCTTCAACGTCTGTCTGGGCCTGGCCGTCGACGACACTGTCCATGTCCTCACCGCGCTCAAGCGGCAGCGTCGGCCGGGCCTGTCGATGGAATCGGCGATCCGCCGGGGCGTCGCCGAAACGGGCAACGCGATCATCCTCGGCGGCGTCGTGCTCACCATCGGCTTCGCCGCGGTGACGGTGTCGCGGGTACCGTCGCTTTCGAGCTTTGGGATCCTCGCCTGCGCGGCAGTCACCGCTGCCACGCTGTCAGAGCTTGTGATGCTGCCGGCGCTCCTCGTGGTCGCCGACCGCCTCTTCCGCCGCTTCCCGCCCCCGTGGCGGGATGGAATCTTTGGGGTCGACCCCGCCCCCCCCGACAGCGGTCAGCCGATGGCGCGGGTGGCCATCGGCACGACCTCCGAGAGCGCCTCGACGGTGC
>CAJAYZ010000413.1 GCA_903949225.1 uncultured Planctomycetaceae bacterium | reverse complement strand
TCCAAGGCCAGCGGCCCTCGCGACGTCCCACTCGAGACGTCGGGGGCCGAGGCGGCCCGTCCCGCGGGGGCCCTTGCCGACAGTGCTTGGTCGAACTGGTCACGCTCCTCCCTGGCGGATCCGAAGCAGGCCCCACCGGGAAGCGTCGTGCGGACAAGCGGGCCCGCCGAGACGACGGAGGTGGAAGGATCCCCTGACGATCGACGCGATGGCTCCAAGCTCCGCTCCCCGGCCCAGCGGATGGTGGAGGGAAGCGAGCGGGCCGTCGGGCGCTGGCGTGCCAAGGCAGCCGCTTCGGCTGAGGCCTCGAGCGAAGCTGCGGCCAATCCGCTCCGTGGAGTGACCGCCCAGCCGGGGAATCCGCTCCGCTGAAGTTCCGCAGCTTGCGAGGCCGCTGGCTCCCTTTCAATTCAATGCGAGAGGCGGGACTCGAACCCGCACGCCTTGCGGCACTGGATCCTAAGTCCAGCGCGTCTGCCAATTTCGCCACTCTCGCCGGACGCGAGTTTAGCAGGCCGTGGCTGAAGTCCCTGTCGCCACATCCAGTGGCGCGGCCCCCGGTCATCGCCCCTACCCGCCCGGTCTGGCAAGGCCCCGATCGGCGTCGCCAGGGACGGGGGCGGAGTCTCGCAGAAAGCGTTCGAGATTGCCCTGGCCCATCGGTGAACGCGGGGGCCAGGTCGCCATCAGGACATCCTGGATCGCGTGCGGCTCGGGAGCCGTGATCATCCGTGCGCCGTGGATTTCCAGGGAGATGACTTGGCGCTCAGGAGGGTGGTTGGAGTTCCACTGCCTGGCCAGCGCGGTGGCGATCGCGGCTGCAAAGACGCGGTACTCGGGCTTGGGAAGTTCCCAAAACAGCTTCTGCCGCCGCTGGTCGCCGAGTCCATTGAAGCCGTCGCTGGGGAGAACGGTTTCCAGGGGCCTCCCCTGCCGGAGGAGATCGACGATTTCCCCGTTGGCCAATTCGGCACGGCCATAGACCCACTGCCGCTGCCGGCGGATGTCGCCAAAGACGCGCCAGTCCTGTTCCAGAAACGTCAGCTGCACCGCATGTCTGGGGCCCGCCGGCATCCGCTCCTGCCGCCAGGGGCCGTTGGCGTGGGCGAAGGCGATGACGGCGACGAGGATTGCCCCCCCGCAGAGGAGGCGTCGCGGTCGATCGAGGCCATCGCCGGCAGGCCCGTCGGCTGTTATGCCCTTCGCCCCCACGCCGATCTGGTCCCAGAAGCTCCCGGGGAGGAGGGCGGCCCAGCCGGCGATCCCCACCCAGGGAAACAGGCAAACATTCATCGTCACCGCGATCGCCAGATGGAACAGCACGAACGTCGCGACCAAGGGAAGGCGGAGTTTCGGAAGGAGGAGCAGCGGCGGGCCGAGGAGCTCAACCACGAGCGTCGCCCACGTCAGCAATCGCCCGCCCCATCCCCACGCAGCGATGGAATTGCCGAACACGGTGCCATGGTCATGGACCGACAGCGCGTATCCGATGGCCTCGCCCGACCACCAGACGCCGTTGCATTTGGCCAGTCCCGCCGAGAGATAAACCGCCGCCACCTGGAGTGTCAGAGCCCAGGCGGCGATCCCTCCGCACGACCAGCTCCGCCGGGGCGAGGGGGTTTTGAGCGGCAGAAACTGCCCCCAGAAAAGGAGGGCGGCGAGGAAGACGTCGCCGGCATTCGTCACCGGCGCCGTGCGGCGGACGAGGCTCACCACCACCACCCAGGCGGCCGTCGTGGTCAGCGGAAGGCTAAGCCCGGCCGCGAGGAGCAGGCCACAGAGCCCTTCGGCAACGAGCAGCCCGTAGCCCCACCAGGGCGCATCCCACCACAGGCCGATCGACCACGACCAGGGATACCCGACAAACGGGCGGACGAGAGTGGGCGGAAGCATCCCATCGGGAGCGAGCGTCAGGGGGGCATCGGGAGCGCGGCACAGGGCATCGGCGATGAGAATCGAGCCGAGCACCAGGCGGAACAGTGCGAGGCTGCGGAGATCGAGAGCCAGCGCGCTGCGGAGGAACGCAGCCGGGCCACTGCGGGAGGCTGGGCCCTGGCCGCTCCGGGCGGCTGCGTTGGGGGGGCGGGCGTTCGTCATCGGGGGCTCACGCGGGGATCGGGGCAGGAGTGGGGCAGGAGTGGAGCAGGAGTGGCGTGGCGGTCCGCGGGCGTTCAGGAGTGTTTCTTGAAGGAACCGGTTACCGCAACTACAACAACGACCCTTCCGCGCCCCTTCCGCCTTCTGTCAGCCGTATTGGAGTCCGAGCCGATGACGACGCACGTTCCGCTGGTGGTGCTCGGGGGTGGGCCGGGGGGATATGCCGCGGCATTCCTGGCGGCTGATCTCGGCATGGAGGTGGCGCTTGTCGAGCGCGAGGAACGGCTCGGAGGCACCTGCCTGCTGCGGGGATGCATCCCTTCCAAGGCCTTGCTCCATGTCGGCAGGGTGTTGGCTGAAGCCAGGGAGATGGAGGCTTGGGGCATCGATCTCGGCAAGCCGAAGATCAAGCTCGATGCCCTTCGGGCCCGCAAAGACAAAGTGATCTCGACGCTCACCGGCGGCCTCGGTCAGCTCGCCAAGCGACGCAACGTCCGCATTATTCAGGGGGCCGCGAGGTTCACCGCCTCCGGGACGCTCGAGGTTGTCGGCGTCGACGGGAGCCAGACGGTGACCTTCGATCATTGCATTCTGGCGAGCGGCTCGCGGCCGGCGCGGATTCCGGCCTTCGACCTCCCCACCCCCCGGGTGATGGATTCGACTTCGGCGCTCGAGCTCCAGGAGATCCCCGACTCGCTGCTCGTCATCGGAGGGGGCTACATCGGGCTCGAAATGGGCACCGTGTATGCCGAACTCGGATCGAAGGTTTCGGTCGTCGAACTCACCGACACGCTTCTGCCCGGCGCCGATCGGGATCTCGTCAAGCCGCTCCAGGCTCGGCTCGAAAAGCTCTTCGAGGCGATCCATCTGAGGACGAAGGTGGCCGGCCTCGAGGAGAAGAAGAAGGGGATCTTGGTGCGGTTCGAGGGGCCGGAAGGGCCTTTCGAGAAGGAGTTTTCCCGCGTCCTCGTCGCGGTCGGCCGGCGGCCGAACTCCGACGGCCTCGGGCTCGAGAATACTGCGGTGAAGATCGATGCGAAGGGATTTGTTCAGGTGGACGGTCAGCAGCGGACCAGCGATCCGAAGATCCTCGCCATCGGCGACGTGTGCGGTGAGCCGATGCTCGCCCACCGGGCCAGCCACCAGGGGAAGATTGCCGTCGAAGGGCTCCATGGCGAGCCCGCCCTGTTCGCGCCGCGGTGCATCCCGGCGGTGGTGTTCACCGACCCGGAGATCGCCTGGGCAGGCCTCACCGAGCAGGAAGTGAAGGCGAGCGGAAAGACGGTCGAAATCAGCCGCTATCCTTGGGCCGCCAGTGGCCGGGCCCAGGCCTTGGGGAGAACCGAGGGGATGACGAAACTGCTCGTCGACCCGGAGACCGACACCGTCCTCGGGGTGGGCATCGTCGGCGCCGGCGCCGGCGAATTGATCGCCGAAGGAGCGCTGGCGATCGAGATGGCCGCCAGTGCCCGAGATCTGGCGGAGACGATCCACGCCCATCCCACGCTCGGCGAAACGGTCGCTTTTGCGGCCGAGAACCATTTCGGGACGGCCACCGAGATCTACCGCCCCCGCTCCTGAAGCCCGCAATCGTGGCCTGGCCCGCGGAGTATCCGCTGATCGGTGAGCCGAATCGGGCCCCGGTCGCGGGCCCTGTGCCGCGTCGAAAAGCGTTTCGAGCAACCGACTTTCGTCACGCGGCCGGCTGACGAAACGGCCTTTACGGCTGCCGGCAAGGGCGGAATAATGGGCAAAGTTCACCCAGCCCACCCGGAGTTGCCCATGGCGAGCCCCGACATCGACGAGTCTGGCACCGACCGAGATACCCAGGCTTCGCAACTCCCCCCGGGCGCCCATGCCCAGATGTCAATCGGACGGATGACGGACACGTCGGCTGGGCAACCGGTGGCGGTCGACGGCACGTCCAGCATCGACGCCGATCCCACCGAGACGCGGGAGTGGCTCGACTCCCTCCGCTACGTGCTCAACAGCCGGGGCGAGGAACGGGCCGCTTACCTCCTCCACGCCATTGAGCAGGAGGCGTATCGCCTCGGGGTTTCGATACCTTTCTCGGCGACGACCCCGTACATCAACACGATCCCGGTCGACAAGCAGCCGCTCTTCCCGGGGGACCGTGAGGTCGAGCGACGGATCAAGAGCATGATCCGCTGGAACGCGATGGCGATGGTGGTCCGCGCCAACCGCGAGGACAAGAGCATCGGCGGCCACATCTCGACCTTCGCCTCCTCGGCGACGCTTGTCGAGGTGGCGATGAATCACTTCATTCGCGGCCGCGGTGACGATTTTTCTGGTGACCAAGTCTATTTCCAGGGGCATGCCTCCCCGGGGATCTACGCCCGCGCCTTCGTCGAAGGGCGGATCACCGAGAAGCAATTGGAGAATTTCCGCCGTGAGTTGGGCGATGGCGGGGGGCTCTCCAGTTATCCCCACCCGTGGCTGATGCCTGGTTTCTGGGAGTTCCCCACGGTGTCGATGGGGCTCGGGCCGCTGATGGCGATCTATCAGGCGAGGTTCAACAAGTACCTCCAAGATCGGGGCATCAAGGATACGAGCCGTCAGACGGTGTGGTCGTTCATCGGTGACGGCGAGAGCGACGAGCCGGAGACGCTCGGCGCGATCACGCTAGGGGCCCGCGAGAAGCTCGACAACCTCGTGTTCGTCATCAACTGCAACCTCCAGCGGCTCGACGGGCCGGTGCGTGGCAACGGCAAGATCATCCAGGAGCTCGAGGGGCTGTTCCGCGGTGCCGGCTGGAACGTCATCAAGGTGATCTGGGGCGATGAGTGGGATCCGCTCCTCGACAAGGACGACGAAGGTCTCCTTGTCAAACGGATGAACGAGGTGGTCGACGGCCAGTACCAGAAGTACGTGGTCATGCCCGGGGGCTACATCCGCGAGCACTTTTTCGGGGCTGATCCGCAGCTGCTCGAGATGGTGTCGCACCTCTCGGATGAGAAGCTCAAGAAGCTCCGCCGCGGCGGCCATGATCCCGAGAAGGTCTACGCCGCGTACGCCGCGGCGATGAAATGCCATGGCAAGCCGACGGTGATCATCGCCAAGACGATCAAGGGCTACGGCCTCGGAGAGGTGGGCGAGGGCCGCAACGTCACCCACCAGCAGAAGAAGCTCAACGAGGAAGAACTCCGCGCATTCCGATCGCGGTTTGGCATCCCGATCTCCGACGACGAGGTGGCGAAGGCTCCCTTCTATCGGCCGGCGGAGGATTCCGAGGAGATGCGGTATCTCAGGGAGCGGCGGCAGGCGCTCGGTGGCTACGTGCCCACGCGGCCGCTGGATTCGCCGAAGCTCTCGACGCCGAAGCTCGACGAGTATCGCGGCTTCATCGAGAAGAGCGCGGGCCGCGAGGTTTCCACGACCACGGGGGCCGTGACCTTGATGGCGTCGCTCCTCAAGGACAAGTCGGTCGGCAAGTACATCGTGCCGATCGTGCCCGACGAGTCGCGAACCTTCGGCATGGATCCGCTGTTCAAGCAGTGCGGCATCTACGCCCATACCGGTCAGCTCTACGAGCCCG
>CAJAYZ010000412.1 GCA_903949225.1 uncultured Planctomycetaceae bacterium | reverse complement strand
TGCGTCTCCCCATATGCGGCGGAATGCTACGAACGGCGGTTTGCGGCGGCGGGCTCCGTGCTCTACCCGTCGCGCGGACTCGATTCAATTGTTCATGATGCCCCGGCAGAGCCCCTGCGCGACCCGGACGCCCCGATGGTGGTGGGTTACGCGGGCTCGCTGCACGTGTCGGGTTATGCCGAGGGCATCGTAGCCATCGCCGCCGCGCTGGAGCCCGTCGGCGGTCGTGTCCTGGTTCATTGCACTTTGAGCGATGACAGCCGCCGGCGGATGGGGCTCGACCGGCCCAACATCGAGGTGCGCCCCTTTGTCGCGCCGAACCTGCTCGGCGCGATTCTGCGCAAGGAGTGCAGCGTCCTGTTCTGTCCGATGTCGTTCGACCCGGCCGGCGAACTGGTGGCGTGCACTAGCTTTCCCAGCAAATTGACAGACTACACGGCCGTGGGGTTGCCGCTGTTGATCTGGGGTCCTCCCTACGCCTCCGTTGTGCGCTGGGCCACGGACAACGCGCCCATTGCCGAGGTGGTCGATACGCAAGATCCCCAGGCGCTGGCGCAAGCCGTCCATAAACTGCGCAATCCGGAATACCGATACAAGATGGCTGAGGCCGCATTGGCGGCCGGTCGGCGTTTTTTCTCTTACGAGGCGGCGCGGGATCTGTTTTTCGACGCCATGCGCAAGAAGAGCATATAGCGAGGTGAACCATGTCAGACACGCTCCTGGTTACCGGCTCATCGGGGTTCATCGGCTCGGAAGTTGTCGAGTATTTCACGCGGAACGGATGGAGGGGCCACTGATCGCGAGCCGGTCGTCGAGCCGCCCGGCGATGCCGACGAGGAACACCTTTTCTGGGCGCTGGGCAGCGAGGAGCTGCGCGGTGCGTGCCGCGGCCGCCACGATTCCGAAGCCACACAACTCCGCGGCGGCGTCGGCAGGGCGAAGCGCTGCCAAGCGCTGCCAAGCGCTGCCAAGCGCTGCGCCAGGAGGCGTGGCTCGATCTCGGAGGGAATGAGGATCAGGTGTCGGGGCATGAGGGAGTGGGCATCGGTGTGGGGCTACGATAAATTCTACGAATTGTAGCCGTCGGCGTGCCGTCGGCCGTGCGGGTGGCGAGCCTCGTCGGGGCCGGAACCTTCCTTGAACTCCAGCACGGCCATGCCTACGATCAGGCCAGCGCCCGCAGGCCATGGCTCGTTTCTCCGCGGTGCCCTGATGCCAGACATCGCCTTCCCACGCCTGCTCCTCCAGACGCTCTCCAGCCAACGTCTGTGGCTTGCCTTGCTCGTGGCCGCGTGGGGAACAGGGCAGAGCTTGGCAGATTCCCCGGCGGCTCCCGGCTCGACGCCAGCCGTCGATTTCGTCCGCGACATCAAGCCGATCTTCGTGGCGCATTGCTACGAGTGCCATGGCCCGGGGGAGGAGCGCGGAGGGCTGTCGCTGGCCCAGCATGGCTTGGCCCTCTCCGGGGGTGACAGCGCCCCGGCCTTCGTGCCCGGCTCGGCCGATGCAAGTCTCCTCCTCAAGCGGGTCACCGGCGGCCAGCCGCCAGCGATGCCGCTCGATCGAGAGCCGCTCTCTGACGCCCAGAATGATCGGCTGAAGAAATGGATCGATCAGGGAGCCGTTTGGCCGGTGAGTGCCGACGAGGCTGATCCCCGCCATCGCGCCGCCGCCGATCACTGGGCCTTTCGGCCGCTCGTGAAGCCG